>JBEATZ010000087.1:0-3932 GCA_041161695.1 Planctomycetota bacterium
CGCCGGATGCCGATCTCGCGGGTGCGTTCCGTCACGGTCGCGAGCATCACGTTCATGATGCCGATGCCGCCGACCAGGAGGCTGATCGAAGCGATCACCGCCAGCACGATGTTGAACATGCGCTTGGACTCCTCTTCCTGCCGCAGCAGTTCGAGGGGCACGGTGATCTCCACGTCGCCCTGCGGGCGCTGCTCGGGGCGGATCATGTCGCGCAGCAGCGAGGCGATGCCCTCCACCTGCTCCGAGTCCGCGAGCTTGATCTTCACCTCGTGCAGTTCGACGCGCTCGAAGCGGGTCGCGCCGCCGGAGCGGATGACCTGCTCGTCGCCGAAGCGGCGCCGCGAGGCACTCATCGGGATGAACACGCACTCGTCGAGGGTCGTGCCCTGCGGGCCTGCCGCACGGCCCTGGTACTCGAGGATGCCCACCACGCGGAAGCGGTCCTCGGACCCGGCGAGCACCGTCTGGTCCATGGGGTTCTCGAGGGGGAACAGGGTGCGAGCCAGCGAGGCACCCAGCACGCACACGTTCGCCTGCCGGGTCATGTCGAGGTCCGTGATCCAGCGTCCCTCGGCCACCTTCATGTTGGTGACGTCGAGGAAGTTGGGGGCGGTGCCGACGATGACCGTCGACTTCCAGTGTTCGCTGCGCGTCACGCCCTTCTGGGTCTCGCGGACGCGCACCACCTCGGCCGTGGGGACCTGGTCCTTGACGAGGTTCTCGATGCGGTCGGCTTCCTGGTAGCTGATGCCGTAGCTCAGGAAGCTCATCATGCTCTGCTGGGTGCTCTGCTGCGTGTCGGGCGGCTTGACGCTGCGCAGCAGGACGTTGGTCACGCCCATGTCGCGGAAGCGCATGAGGGCCTCCTGGCTCGCGCCCTCGCCCACGGCCAGCATGGCGATGACCGAGGCGACGCCGAACAGGATGCCTGCCGTCGTGAGCGAGCTGCGCAGCTTGTGCAGCAGCAGGCTCTTCAGTCCGAGCCGGACGGTGCGGGAGAAGTCGCCGATCACGACCTTGCTCCCGCCGGCGCCTGCCGGTTGTCGACGACCTGCTCCACCTGGCCGTCCTTCAGCCACACCGTGCGGTCGGCGCGCTCGGCGACCTTCGGGTTGTGGGTGACCACGACGATGGTCATGCCCTCGCCGCGGAGTTCGTCCATCAGGTCGAGGATCTCCTTCTCGGTGTTGCTGTCGAGGTTGCCGGTGGCCTCGTCCGCGAGCAGGAACAACGGGTCGTTCATCAGGGCGCGCGCGATGGCGACGCGCTGCTGCTGGCCGCCCGAGAGTTCCATGGGCTTGTGCTCGAGCCGGCCGCCGAGGCCGACGCGGCTCGCGAGCTTCTCGGCCTTCGCACGGGACTCGGGTCCGATGCGGTTCTGGTAGAACAGCGGCACCTCGAGGTTCTCCAGCACCGTGAGCTGCGGGATCAGGTTGAAGGACTGGAAGATGAACCCGATGTCGCGCCCGCGCTTCATGGACAGTGCGTCGTCGGGCATGCGCGTCACGTCCTCGCCGCCCAGCAGGTAGGAGCCCTCGGTCGGGCGGTCGAGGCACCCGAGGATGTTGAGCATGGTGCTCTTGCCCGATCCCGAGCGGCCCATGATGGCCACGTAGTCGCCCTTCAGGACCTGGAGCGACACGCCATTCAGGGCGCGCACGACGTTCTCGCCCATCTGGTAGTGGCGATGGACGTCGACGAACTCGGCGATCACCGGTCGGTTGTCAGCGGGCTGTGCCATCGGGCGTCCTGTTCAGTTGCCGCCGCCGGGAGCCTGTCCGCCGCCCTGGCCGCCCGTGCGGCCGCGGCCCATCGAACTGCGCATGGCGTCGATGGCGGTCTGGGCAGCCTGGAGATCGCCCTTGTCGAGCGCCTGCTGCACGCTCTGCAGCGACTTCTCCATCGCCGCGGCGCGCTCTTCCTGGCCCTGGTCCCGCAGCCGCGTGACCATGCCGCCCATCATGCCGAGACCGGCCTTGAACTGGTCCAGTTCCTCGGGCGTCATCTCGGCGAGCTTCTTGCCCGACCCGAACATGCCGCCGCCGCGGCGCGCGCCGCCCGTGCCGGGAGCCCCTGCGCCCTGGCCGGTGGGACCGGCCCCGGGCTGCGGTGCCGCGCCGGGGGCGTCGGCAGGAGCGGGGTTGGCGCCCGGTGCCTGTGCCTTCGCGGACTCGCCTGCAGGTTGCTGCATCGGTGCGGGGACCGGCGCCTCCGGCTGCGGGAACTTGGGTTCCTGTGCGTCCGGCGGCACGACGAGCCAGACCTGGTCCCCGGCCGCGAGCCCGTCGAGGATCTCGACGCGTTCGGTGCTCTGGCGACCGACCTTCACGGGCACGGCCTGCGGGCCCTTGGCCGTCTGCCTCCAGACGTAGTTGACGGAGCGGTCCCGGCGCACGGCCTGGAGCGGCAACGGCAGGGTGTCCTTCACCACGTCGATGACGATCGTCACGGCCGCGGCCATGCGCGAGCGGATGCGAGCATCGGGATTGTCGCCGTCGAGCTCGACGATGGACGTGTAGACCTTGCGGTCCGAGGACATCCATCCGCTGTTGGAGTCCGCCACCGGCGCGACGCTCGTCACGCGGCCGGTGAAGGTCTCGCCCGGGAAGGCCTCGACCTGGATGTACGCAGGCTGGCCGCGCGCAACCTTGTCGACCTGCGCCTCCTGCACCTTGATCACGCACCGCATCTTGGTGGTGTCGGGGAGGATGATGAGGTCCTGCCGTTCGCGGACCTGGATGCCCTCGCGCACGGCCTCGCCGCCACGGCGGTCGCGGTCGATGCGCGCGTACACCACGAGACCCGGGGTGGGCGCGTACACGATGGCGTTCTTGATCTGCCGCTCGAGGTTGGCGAGGCGCTCGGCTGCGAGGTCGTACTCTGCCTGCGCGCTCTTCAGCGCGCTGTCGGCCTTGTTGCGTGCGGCCTCGTTCGCACCGATCACGCGTGCGAGCTCGAGGTTCGCGTTGTCGACGTCCTGCTTGAGCTTGATGCGCTCCTTGGCCAGCGTGTAGTTGACGAGCAGGTCGAGGTCGTTCCACGCGAGCGTCACCTTGGACACCTGGCTCTGGTAGGCCAGCTTGTCCTTCTCCAGCTCGGTGCGCGTGATGAACTGCTTCGCCGCGAGCTTCTGGCTGTAGAAGTAGGTGTCCTCCTTCACCTTGAGGTCGGACATCGCCAGGCGGATCAGGTCCGCTGCCTCGAGGATCTGGTTGGCCATGTCGCCCATCGAGCGATCGTGCGCGTCCTTGCCATCTCCCTCGATCCGCAGCAGTTCGGTTGCCCGGTCCACGAGGCCTGCATAGCTGCGCGGGTCGACCTGGGAGACCGCCACGGCACCCTCCTGCTCCGCCATGCTCTTGGTCGGCACGATGGTGGTGAGGTCGCGCAGCTTGCGGATCATCTCCCCGTTGCGGCTCTCGGGCCCGGCCTTGGGATCGTACTTCCCGAGCAGCTTCTGCAGCTCCAGCTCGGCGATGCGCAGCGCGGACTCGGCGGTGCCCATCTTGGTGGTGAGCTCCTTCTCGAGGATCTCCAGCTCCTTCTTCGCCTGCGAGAGCCCTGCTTCCGCCTTGGCGACGGCTATCGCCTGGTTGGCGCGCTTCTCGACCAGTTCGCTCACGTCGAGCTCGACGAGCTTCTCACCCTGCTTGACCGTGGAGCCCTCCGGGATGATGTAGATGATCGTCGACTGGCCCTCGATCTCGCTGCGCACCACCGTCTCGCGCAGCGCCTGCAGCTCGGCGTTCTCCTTGACGGTGATCGGGAGGTCGCCGCGGGCCACGGTGAAGAGGTTGGTCCCGGCCGCGATCGACGCGCTGTCCGAGTCGGCACAGGACGCGAACATCGCCAGGGCGATCGCGATGGGGCCGATGCCGCGGCATGCAGGCGGAAGGTGGGGGGTGAACGCGGTCATGGCTTCTCCTGGGGGG
>JBEATZ010000194.1:0-8719 GCA_041161695.1 Planctomycetota bacterium
CCAGTGGCCATTCGTGCTGCCGGCGCTGCACGCCCTGCACCCGCAGCTCGCGGGCGCCGATCCTCGCTCCCTGCGCATGCGCTTGTCCCCGTCGCAGCCGGGGCCGGGAATGGTGGCGGACAGCCTCTCGCACCTGCTGTCGCTGGCGCAGGCATTCGTGACGGTCGTGCCCGACACCGAGGCGTGCGACGTGGCGCTCGCGCCGCTCGGGGCCGATGGCCTGCACCTGCGCCTCACCCTTGCCAGCGGTGCTTCCCGGCTGCACTGCGCACTCGAACTGGTGCCGTGCCCGGCCCAGCCGCGGCCCGCCTGGGTCGAGGTGGATGGCTGCCGCATGGAACGTGAAATCGGCCCCGGCTATGCCATCCAGTTCCGCGCCGGGGACCGGGTCGTTTCTGCGCCGGATCCGATGCGCGAACTGGTATACCGTTTCGCCTCCCTCGCCCAGCACCCCGTCGATGAACCACGACGCGCCGAGTCCCGCCGCATCCGCGAACGCGCCCGCCTCTTCGGCCACGTCGTCCGCTGCTGCGAAGGCTGAGTCGAGGGGGCTCGCACCGGTCCACGACTTCGCCGCCAAGCTGCGGCAAGGAGCCCTCTGGCCGCACGTGGTGGACTACGTGGCGTGGCAGCAGGCACGGCGCCGCGCCGCTGCTGCCGGCCATGCCGAACCCGCACTGCCCGCGCTGGTGCCGCTGTCGATCAACCTCGACCTGACGACGGCCTGCAACTACGCCTGCGACCACTGCATCGACTGGGACATCCTCAACAGCAAGGTGCGCCACGAGGACGAGGCGCTGCGCGAGTCGTTGCGCGCCATGGCAGCACGCGGCTTGCGCAGCGTGATCCTGATCGGCGGCGGCGAGCCCACGCTGTACCCGGGCTTCCCAGACATGGTGGCGTTCCTCAAGGCCCTCGGCCTGCAGGTGGCCATCGTCTCGAACGGCAGCCGTGGCGACCGGTTGCTGCAGGCCGCGCCGCACCTGCGCAAGGGCGACTGGATCCGCTTGTCCCTCGACGCCGGCTCCAACGAGGTGTTCCGCCGCATGCACAACCCGTCGAGCAAGACGCTCACGCTCGACGAGATCTGCAGCTGGATCCCGCGCATCCGCGCGGCGCAGCCCGAGCTCACGGTCGGCTTCTCCTTCGTGATCACGTGGCAGGGCGGCTCGCGCGGCGCCGTCAAGGTCATCGAGAACATCCACGAGATGGTGATGGCCGCGGAGCGCGCGCGCGGTGCGGGCTTCCACTACATCTCGTACAAGCCGTTCCTCGAGCGCACGGCCGATGGTTCCGAGGTGATGGACCCTGCCCATGCCGCGGACCTGGGCGCCGCCATCCAGGCGATCCAGCGCAACGTCGCCCTCGCCCGGCAACTGGAGCGCGAGGACTTCCGCGTGATCGAGAGCACCAACCTCCGCGTGCTCATGGCGGGCAACTGGCGCGACTTCACGCGCCAGCCGAAGGTCTGCCACATGCAGGCGCTGCGCCAGGTGGTGACGCCGCTCGGCACCTTCAACTGCCCCGCACACCGCGGCGTCGAGAAGGCGCGCGTGGGCGCGAAGGACGCATGGGCCGATCCTGCTGCCGCCACGGCGCGCACGCGCGACATCCTCGACCGCTTCGACGCGAGCACCGAGTGCCGCGAGGTCACGTGCCTCTACCACGGCACCAACTGGTGGATCGAGTCGCTCATCGAGGCCTCGGTTGCTCCGGTCGCCCCCGTGGACGGCCCGCCCGGCAGCGACTTCTTCCTCTGATCCCCGCAAGAGTCCTCCTGCACGATGTCCTATCCCCAGGTCGTCCGCGTCTACTGCACCTACCAGGACCCGGACCACGAGTCGCCCTGGCAGAACCTCGCGCCGCGCGGCTCCACCGGTTCAGGCGTGGTGATCGGTCCGGGCCTCGTGCTCACGGGCGCGCACGTGGTGGCCAACGCCACCTTCGTGCAGGTGCAGAAGATCAGCGACACCGCCAAGGCCTCGGCACGCATCGAGGCCATCAGCCACGACTGCGACCTCGCGCTGCTGCGCGTCGAGGACGCCTCGTTCCTCAAGGGCATCCGCCCCGCGAAGCTCGGTGAGCTGCCGGCGTTGCGCGACCAGGTGCAGGTGGTGGGCTACCCGGTGGGCGGCGAGGAGGTGAGCGTCACCGAGGGCGTCGTCTCGCGCATCGAGGTACAGCGGTACGAGCACTCGCAGCGCCACCTGCTGGCGGTGACGGTCGACGCGGCCATCAACGCCGGCAACAGCGGCGGGCCGGTGTTCGCACGCGGCAGGGTCGTGGGCATCGCGTTCCAGGCGCTGCCCGACGCGGAGAACGTGGGCGAGATGGTGCCCGCGCCCGTGATCCGCACCTTCCTCGAGGGCGTGCGGCGCGGGAAGCCCACGGACGTCCCGGGCCTCGGCATCACCAGCCAGAACCTGGAGAACCCGGTGCTCCGGCGCTGGCTCGGCATGGGACCTCGCGACAGCGGCGTGCTCATCACCTCGGTGCAGTTCGGCTCGACCTCGTGGGGACATGTCCACAAGGGCGACGTGCTCATGTCGCTCGACGGGCTGCGCATCGCCAACAACGGCACCGTGCGCTACCGCGGCAGGTACCGCTGCCAGCACGACGTGGTGGTGGGCGAGCACTTCGTGGGCGACCGCATCCGCGCGACGCTCTTGCGCGGCGGCCGGAAGCTCGAGGTGCAGATGGAGATGCGGCCCATGGTCTACCTGGTGCCGCGCCACCAGTACGACGTGCCGCCCAGCTGGTACGTGTTCGGCGGCCTGGTCTTCCAGCGGCTGACGGCCGACTACCTGCGCATCTGGGGCGACCACTGGTGGGAGAAGGCGCCCAAGGAACTGATGACGCTGTTCTTCCTCGGCCTCCGCACCGAGGACCGCCATGAGGTGGTGGTGCTCTCGCACGTGCTGTCCGATGCCGTGAACGTCGGCTACGAGCACCTGTCGCACGACGTGGTCGCCGAGGTGGACGGCGTGATGCCGCGCAGTCTCGCCGACTTCGTCGAGCGCGTGGAGAAGGCCAAGGGCGAGGTGGTGATCCGCACGGGCAGCGGCGGCCTCGTGGTGATCGACGCCGCGGCGGCCCGGGGCGATCGCGCTCGTATCCTCGCCCAGTACCGGGTGCCTGCGGAACGCTCGCCGGACCTCGCGGCACCCGTGCGCAAGCGGGCTGCGGTGCGGAAGCCGCGCTGACACCGGCATCCTGCCCGGCCCGGTTGCCGTCCCGGACGCCGGATGTGAGCTATGCTTCGGGCATGGTCCTGCCGGTTCGCGGTTGCCGCTCGTTGCTCGCGTGGGTGCTGGCCCTGGTGCCCGCGATGCCTGCCGTGGCGCAGTTCGGCCCGCAGGCGATCCTGCTCCCGACGCGCGATGCCACGCTGTATGAGAGCGCAACGGGCGCACTCGCGAACGGCGCGGGCCAGCAGCTGTTCGCGGGCGTCAACTCCTCGCCCTCGCTGAAGCGCCGCGCGCTGCTGCACTTCGACATCGCCGGCACGGTGCCCGCGGGCGCGCGCATCACCTCGGTCACGCTGAAGCTGTACTCGAACCGCGCCAACCAGCCGGTTTCCCTCGGCCTGCAGCTGCACCGCGTGACGGCGAGCTGGACCGAGGGCGCCTCGGTGGCGAGCGGCTCGGAAGGCGGCGGTGCACCGGCAGCAGCAGGCGACGCGACGTGGCTGCACCGGTCGTGGCCGTCGCTCACCTGGGCCACGCCGGGCGGCGACTTCGTTGCGGCGCCCAGTGCCACGGCCTCGTGCCCCCAGATCGGCTCCGTGTGGCTGGTCGGCTCGAGCCCGTTGCTCGCCGACGTGCAGGACATGCTCGACAACCCCGCGAGCAACCATGGCTGGATGGTGCGCAGCGACGAACTGGTGGCTGGCGAGACACGTCGCTTCGGCAGCCGCGAGAACCTGAGTCCTGCCGAGCAGCCGCAGCTGTCGATCAGCTGGTTGCAGCCCGGGCAGGTGTGGGGCTTCGGGCCCGCGTGCCCGTTCGGTCCCGGCATCACGTCGACCCCGCCGGTTGCGGGCACCAACTGGACGATCGGCCTCGCGATCGGCACGTCCTACGCGCCCGCGGCGCTCGCCATCGGCCTCGGCCCGGGCGTGCCCGGCACCGAACTGCTGCCGGCCTGCACGCCGGTGCTGGACCCGGCGCTCCCCACCGCCACGCTGTGGGTGGGCCTCCTCGACGTCCAGGGTGCCGTCCAGCAGACCTACCTGCTGCCGCCGCTGCTCAGCGGCGTGCTGTTCACGCTGCAGGGTTGCTCGCTCGACCCGTTCCAGCCGGCCTTCGTCCGGCTCTCGCCCGGCCTGCGCGCGCTCGTGCAGTGACCGGCGGCTGCTGCCTCGTCACATCGCGCGGACGCCTCACTTCGCGCGGACAAACGTGCCGTGGTCGCGGTCCTTCACCACGCCCGGGAACTGCAGCACCTTGTTGTGCATCGCCACGTACACGCCGGCAGGCAGCACCTGCACGGCCAGCAGGGCCTCGGTGAGGTTCTGGGACGCGTCGGTGTTGCGCATCACGTAGGGGCGCATGGCGCCGGTGAGCACGATGGGCACGCGCGGCGTCCCCAGCAGCTGGCAGATTCGCTCGCCGGTGATGGCCAGGCGGTCGGTGCCGTGCACGACCACCACGCCATCGTGGCCCTCGGCCATCGAGCCCGCTGTCCGGGCGATCAGGTCGTGGTCGCCGGGAGTCATCTCCAGGCTGTCCTTGTTCATGAGCGGGATACGCACGATCTGCACGCCGTCGAGCTGCAGGGTCGCGAGCACGATGTCGAGCACCGAGGTGCGGTTGTCGAGGACGCCCTTGAGCTCGTCGTAGGTCTTCTCGATCGTGCCGCCGGTGGAGATCAGCGCGATGCGCTTCGGGCCCTCGTTCATGGGTGGGGGGATCATCGCTGGCCCGCAGGGGTTTGGGAAGCGCGGCGCCTGCGAGGTTTCGTTTCGCACCCGGCGGTCGCGATGCCAACATGTGCGGGAGTCCCCATCCCACGGCAGCCATGCGTCATCGTCCCCTCGGCAAGTCCGGCCTCAAGGTCAGCGTCCTCGGCCTCGGTTCGTGGATCACGTTCGGCGGCTCCGTCGACATCCTCGGCGTGAAGTCGATCGTCCGGCGCGCCTTCGAGGGCGGCATCAACTTCTTCGACACGGCAGACGTCTACCTCAACGGCATCGGGGAGCAGGCGCTGGGCGCCGCAATCGCGGACCTGCCGCGGCACCGCCTCGTGCTCGCATCGAAGTGCTTCTTCCCGATGAGCGAGGACGTCAACGATCGCGGGTTGTCGCGCAAGCACGTGCACGAGTCGCTCGATGCGAGCCTGCGGCGGATGCGCATCGACTACCTCGACCTGTACCAGTGCCACCGCTTCGACCCGGACACGCCCCTGCACGAGACGGCAGCGGCCATGGACGACCTGATCCGGCGCGGCAAGGTGCTCTACTGGGGCGTGTCGATGTGGCCCGCCGAACGCATCACCGAGGTGGTGGAACTGTGCCGTCGCGAGGGCATGCACGCCCCGATCTCCAACCAGCCGCTCTACAACCTGTTCGAGCGCGGCATCGAGTCCGCGGTGATCCCAGCCAGTGAGCGCGCGGGCGTCGGGCAGGTGGTCTACTCCCCGCTCGCTCAGGGCGTGCTGAGCGGCAAGTACGGCCCGGCAGGCGCTGCGCCCGCGGGCACCCGCGCAGCCGACCCGAAGGCCGGGCAGTTCGTCGACCGCTACCTCACGCCCGAGCGCCGCGCCCTGGCGGTGCGCTACGTGGAATGGGCGCGCAGCACGGGCCGCGACCCGCTGGTGACCGCGCTCGCGTTCTGCCTGCGCAAGCCGAACGTGTCGAGCGCCATCGTGGGCGCCCGCAGCCTCGAGCAACTCGATGCCCTGCTGCCCGCTGGTGACATGGAGCTGGATGCCGCGGCCGTGGCCGAACTTGAACGGATGTTCCCGGCGTGATCCCCCGCGTGCTGGAGCCCGACCTGCAGGTGCTGCAGCAGGTCTTCGACCTCAAGTACGGCCCGCTGGAGGGCTGCGGCTGGGGCCCGCGCATGCGCCATGCGCACGGCCACTTCTCCCCCGACGACTGGTACGAGGCGCTCATGGCCCAGCTGGTGCGCCCGGGCGTGCGCTGGCTCGACGTGGGCTGCGGCCGCGAGTTGTTCCCCAGCAACCGTGCGCTCGCGCGCGCCCTCGCCGCGCGCTGCGACCACCTCACCGGCCTCGATCCCGACCCGACGCTCGACGAGAACCCCTTCGTGCACGAACGCGTGCGCGCGACCATGGACGCATTCGACGGCCAGCAGGGCTTCGACCTCGTGAGCCTGCGCATGGTGGCCGAGCACGTGACCGATCCGCGTGCCGTGGTGGCAGCAGTTGACCGCGCCCTCGCGCCCGGCGGCGTGGCCGTCGTCTACACGGTGTTCGGCTGGTCGCCGGCGCCGCTCGCCACGCGCCTCGTGCCCATGGCACTGCGCCACCGCATCAAGCGCTGGCTGTGGGGCACCGAGGAGAAGGACACGTTCCCCACGGCCTTCCGCATGAACACGCGCAGCCGGCTGCGTTCGCTGTTCGCCGGCCACGGCATGCGCGAGGAGCTGTTCCTGCGGCTCGACGACTGCCGCTCGTTCGCCCGGTTCCGGGCCATGCTGGCGCTCGAACTCGCCCTCCTGCGGGCTTGTGCACTGGTCCGCATGCCGTATCCAGAGCACTGCCTGCTGGGGGTATACCGCAAGCCGTGAAGTTCCAGGACTACTACGAAGTGCTCGGCGTCGACCGCAACGCGACGCCAGACGCCATCAAGCGCGCCTACCGCAAGCTCGCGCTCGAGTGGCACCCCGACCGCCACCCGCCCGAGAAGCGCAAACAGGCCGAGGAGCGGTTCAAGCTCATCAGCGAGGCCAACGAGGTGCTCTCGGACCCCGAGAAGCGCAAGCGTTACGACGCGCTGGGCGCCAACTACCACCATGGCCAGGACTTCGACCCGCGCGCAGGCGGCGGCGGCTACACGCACGTGAGTCCCGAGGAGTTCGCGCGCATGTTCGGCGGCGCGGGCGGCATGGGTGGCGGCGGCTTCTCCGACTTCTTCTCGTCGATGTTCGGCGACATGTTCTCGCGCGACGGCGGCTTCGAGACCGGCGGGGCGCGCGGCGCCACGGGCTTCGCCGAGCGCGGCCAGGACATCGAGGCGGAACTCGACCTCAAGGTGGGCGACGCGCTGCTGGGCGGGAAGCGCAACTTCCAGCTGCAGATCGGCGTCCCCTGCGAGGTGTGCGGCGGCGAAGGCAGGCTGCGCGGAAGGCACGCGTGCGCCGCGTGCGGCGGCCTCGGCAAGCGCACGAGCAGCCGCTCGATCGACCTGTCGATCCCCAAGGAGGTGTACGACGGGCAGGTGCTGCGGTTGCGCGGCCTCGGCGAGGCCGGTCACGGCGCGGCCCCCGGCGACCTCCTGCTGCAGGTGCGCCTCGTTCCCGATGACACCTTCCGCATGCGCGGCGACGACGTCGAGGCTGACGTGGTGATGGCGCCGTGGGAGGCCGTTCAGGGCGCGGCCATCGAGGTGCAGGTACCCGGCGGCACCGCACGCGTCACGGTGCCCGCGGGTTCGAAGGCCGGCAGCCGGCTGCGGCTGCGGGGGCAGGGACTCGCGCGGCGCGAGGGCGGCCGCGGCGACCTCCACATCGTGGTGCGCCTCGCGCTGCCCGACCTGCTCAGCGACGAGCAGCGCGAACTGCTGCGCAAGATGGCGGGCGACACCCCCAAGGTGCTGGGCGGCGCGCGCAAGGGCTAGCGGTCAGCCGCGCCCGTTCGGGTGGCACTGGTAGCAGGCGGGGGACGACCAGACGTAGCCCTTCTCGCCCTCGTGCTGCTTGGCCATCGACGACTGCGAGTGGTCGTGGCAGTGCGTGCACGAGAACTGCTGGAAGTTGCCGGTGGTGTGGCACTCGTTGCAGCTGCGCGCGTGCGGGCCCGAGATCGGGAAGGGGTGGCTGGGGAAGGAGGCGGGGCGCCAGCCGCTGGTGCGGTGGCACTGGGCGCAGTCGGTGCCGATCCCCGAGGCGGCGTGGTTCGGGTTCGCGGTGCTGTTGTAGTCGTCGAGGTGACAGCTCGAGCACTGGGTCGAGAGGCCGGTGTAGACGCCGGGCGTCGTGTGGCACTCCTTGCAGCCCACGCCCGCGTGACCGCCGCTCAGCGGGAAGCTCGACGGGTGCGCGAAGGACGCAGGGCGCCAGCCGAAGGTGCGGTGGCACTGCTGGCAGTCGCTCGTGATGTTGGCGTGGAAGCCCGTGGTGGGCGCGCGCGCCAAATCGTCGCGATGGCACGCCGCGCACTCGGTGGTTGCGCCCTGGAAGTTGCCCAACTGGGCGCCCGGGTGGCACCGGTAGCACGCAGCGGCGGCGTGGGCGCCGGTGAGCGGGAAGCGGCCGTGGTCGTGCAGCGAGCGCTGTTCGCGCGGCCGCCACGTCGATTCGTCGTGGCAGGACTCGCAGGAGCGGCCGAACTCGCCGCGGTGGATGTCCTCGTGGCACCCGGCGCAGCCGCGTGCGGCGAAGGCAGCCACGGGGCCGCGGTCGTTGTGGCACTCGAGGCACTGGGCGTCCTTGTGCGCCCCGCGCAGCTCGTAGCCGGTCTCGGCCGCATGGTCGAACGTGAAGTCCTCGCGCAACTGCGTCCAGTCGCTGCCCGTGTGGCACATCGAGCAGTCGGC
>JBEATZ010000286.1:0-5592 GCA_041161695.1 Planctomycetota bacterium
GCCTTGTTCTTGGTGGTGCGCGCCTTCGGGTTCATGCGGATCCACTCGAGCTCGCGCTCGAGGAACTTGGCGCGCTTGGCCTCGGCCTGTTCCTGCGCCTCCATGCGCTTCTGGCGCTGGATCAGGTACTCGGAGTAGTTGCCCTTGTAGGGGATCGCGCGTCCGTGCCAGATCTCGAGCATCCACCCGACGACGCGGTCGAGGAAGAAGCGGTCGTGCGTGATGACGACGACGGTGCCCTTGTAGTCGCGCAGCGTCTCCTCGAGCCATGACACCGTCTCGACGTCGAGGTGGTTGGTGGGCTCGTCGAGCAGCAGCAGGTCGGGGTGCTCGAGCAGCGTGCGGCACAGCGCGACGCGGCGGCGCTCACCACCGGAGCACTCGTTGACGAGCTTGTCGGAGGGCGGCAGGTGCAGCTTGGTCATCGCCGTCTCGACATGGCGGTCCAGCTCCCACGCGTCCTTGTGCTCGATCTCGGCCTGCAGCTTCTCGAGCTCGGCCATGACCTTGTCCATGTCCTTGGGCGACAGGTCCTCGCCGAGCTTCATGCTCAGCTCCTCGTGCCGGCGCAGCAGTTCGCGGATCGGCGCCACCGCGAGTTCGACGTTCTCGCGCACGGTCCTGCCCTCGACGAGCTTGGGCTCCTGCGGCACGTAGCCGACGGTGCGTCCCTCGGCGAGGCGCGCGACGCCGTCGTACTCCTTGTCCTGCCCCGCCATGATGCGGAGCATGGTCGACTTGCCGGCGCCGTTCTGGCCGATGACGCCGATCTTGGCGTTCTCCAGGAAGACGAGGCTGATGCCGTTGAGGACGGGCTTCTTGCCCTGGTAGGCCTTCGTGAGGCCCTCGAGCGCAAAGATGGGTAGGTCGGACATCGGGGGCAAAAAGGGTAGGGCGGACGGGTGGACGCGTCCAGCCGGGGCGACCCGTGAAGTTCTTCGGGCGGCGGTGCCGGGGCGAACAAACCCCCGCCTGCTCGCTAGGATGACGCACCATGTTCGCGTCCCTCCTCGCCTTCCTGCCCAACACCAGCGGCGGCGAGCTCATCCTGCTGGTGTTCCTGGGCCTGCTGCTGTTCGGCCGGGACCTGCCGTCCGTCGGCCGCAAGGCCGGGCAGGTGATGGCGCAGTTCCGTCGCGGCCTGCAGGACTTCAAGGATCAGATGGACCGCGACGCATCGATCGCCGAGATGCGGCAGTCGGTGCGCGACGTGAAGCGTGCCATCGACGCACCGGGTTCGGTGGCGCGCGCCGTGAACCCGCGCACCATGCTGGAGAACCTCACCGACGAGGCGTTGAGCTCGCCGCTGTCGGCGCCGCTCGACCAGGTGCAGCACCACCTGCCGCCCGCGCCGGTACCGGCCGAGTCCACCGAGCCGCGCCGCGAAGCCGACCCGGCCTGATGCCATCCTCACTCCCCTTGACAGACAAGGGGAGCGTTCGGCACACTCCCATCGACGCGCATGGGGAGACCGTGCGCAGCGACCCATGAGCATCCACATCCCTTCCGAGGAAGCAGCGCAGGTCCCGCCCGGGACGCTCGAACTCCTGATCCTGCGCTGCGTGGCGGACGTGTCGATGCACGGCTGGGCCATCTCCCGCAGCATCAAGGACCGCACCCAGGGCACGCTGCTGGTCGAGGAGGGTTCGCTCTACCCGGCGCTGCACCGGCTGCTCCGCCTGCGCCAGCTGTCGGCCGCTTGGGGCACGAGCGAGAACAACCGCAAGGCGCGCTTCTACCGCATCACCTCGCGCGGCCAGGCGCGCCTCGTGCGCGACACCGCCTTGTGGGCAAGGGTCACGGCTGCGGTGGCCAAGGCGCTCGACGTGAGCCCGAACCCGTCGCCCCTGCCGGGGGTCACGTGAGCCGCCGCACCGAGCAGGAGATCCGCGAGGAGCTCGAGGCGCACCTGCGCGAGAGCGAGGCGCGGCTGCAGCAGCAGGGCATGGACGCCGAGTCCGCGCGCAAGGAGGCCCTGCGCCGGTTCGGGGATCCCGACCAGTGGGCCAGGAAGTGCGCCGACGAGGCGCCGGAGATCCGCAGGAAGAACCGTTCGGTCGACGTCGCACTGGCCCTCGGGTTCGCGATCGCCGGGTGGTTCCTCGCCGACGTGGCCACCATGGTGAGCAAGGCTGGCCTCGTGCCGCTCGATCTCATCGTGCTGCTCCACCTCGCGGTGGGCGTGCCGCTGTGCATCGCCGGGGGCATCCAGGCCGTGCGCACCCGCTACCGCACCTCGCGCGTTCTCTACGCGCTCTCCGGCACCCTTGCGTGGTGGTTCGCGCTGGTGTTCGGAACGTGGGCGTACTTCGACGTGTGGCAGGCGATGCCCGATGCGCCGGAAGAGGCTTTTGCCGACGGTGGCGCTCTCACCGGCGTCATCTTTGCAGGCTGGCTGCCGGGGGTGTTCCTGATGGGTGGAACGATCCTCGTGACGTGGCTGGTGCGGCGGCTGCGCGCACGCGGCGCGCGCGCGGTCACTTCTTCTTGAGGTGGCTCTGGATGGCCTCTTCGCCCGCGTCGAAGATGCTCATCCAGTCGCCGGCGGCCTTGCCGCCCTTGCCCATCGCGGCATCCTCGCGCTTCTTCTTCAGGTCCTCGTGGAACTTCGCGAACTCGCGGAAGTTCTCGTTGAGCACCTTCTTGTTCTCCGAGAGCAGTCCCACGTAGGGGAAGATCTCGAGGTTGCTCTCGCGCTGGATGCGGTTGAGCACGTCGAAGGGCGTGAGGATCGGCATCACGAGGGTGAGCACGCCGTCGAACACCTCGAGCGGCACGATCAGGTTCTCGAACAGCACCTCCTTGGGCAGGAGGTTCTTGGTTTCCTCGTCGAGAGAATGATTGCCGGCCATCAGGAACGGCAGCTGGAAGACCTCGGTGACGATCTTGGCGAGGTCCCACTCGGTGATGTGCCCGCCGTCGAGGATCGCATGGGTGAAGGGCTCGCCGGTCTGCTCCTGCGCGTAGAGCGCATCGGTGATGGCCTCGGCAGGAATGGCTCCCTTCTGCGAGAGCACTTCCGCGAGCCGGACCGACGTGAGCTTCTCGAGACCTTTCACCCCCGCACTTTCGGCGATGCCATGGGTCCTTCTTGAGGCATTCACCGACCCGCGATCCGAGAAGACCGGATCACGGCGTTCGCAGCGGCACCGCAACCTCGACCGGGAAGGCCAGCCGGGGGTCGGAGCGCTCGGCCAGGGTGCGGACCAGCGTGCCAAGGGTGCGTCGGACGCGCAGGGGTTGGCGCGCCACGCCGTTCACGGTGCACGCAATCGGTTGGTCGAGGTCCGCCATGGCATCGGCGAGACGCACCAGCACCGTGATGTCGGTCGCTGGCGCCTCCTTGCCGTCGCTGCCGGTGCGGCTGGCCTGGAGCACGAGTTGGTTGTCCCGCAACCGCGCCGCGAGGTGCAGCGGCATCGCCGCGGGCTCGGCAGGCAGCGCGAGCCAGTACTGCTGCAGTGCCGTACGGGTGTGGAAGGGCCGCACGAGCCACGTCACGACGTCCGGGTGCGGCTGCCGCACCTTCACGGCCTGCCACTCGGGGCACGGTCGGTAGTCGATGCCGTGGCCGCGGCCGGCCTGCACGGACAGCACGTGGTCGAACCCCTGCGGGTCCGCCGCGCGAAGCTTCGCGAGTTCTTCCCCCATGCGGCGGGCCAGTCCCACGCGGTCGAACATCGTGTCCTTCTCGCCGATGTCGATGCGCAGCGAGACGTTGCGCATGTTCTCGGGCGGCGAGGTGTCGAGCGGCTCGGCTGCGGCCATCGCGCCACAGGAGGCAAAGCGGTCGGGCCGGTTGCCCGCGAAGCGGATGGCGCCGTAGCCGCCCTCGCTGATGCCGAGCAGGTGGACGCGGTCCGGGTCGACACCGTGGAACAGGATCGCCTGGCGGATCACCTCGTCGAAGGCCTCCTGGTTGTGGTCGAACCACCAGCGGCCCTGCCGGTCGTCGGCCATGCGCGGCACGAAGTAGAGACCGGGTGACGGATAGAGCCTGTCGACAAGGCGCTGCTGCGCCTTCCACTCGCCCGTGTTGACGGACCAGCCGTGCGGGCCATCCGCCTTGTCGTTGCCGCCGCCGCCGTGCAGGCAGAGGTAGAGCGGCCACCCGGTCGCCGGTCGCTCGCCCTTGGTGCGCAGCACGTAGGGAAACGTGAAGGTGCCGACCGTGAGCGTGCCCGGATCCTCGGCGCCGGCGAGACGAAGGGTCGCGCCGCCGGATGCGCGCACGCCGTCGCGCAAGGCATCGAGCAGCTTCGGCAGGTACTCCTCGACCTGCTGCCTGCTGAGCGTGACGTCGGCGCCGGGCGCTGGTTCCTTCCACGCAGCCGGTGCGGCGAGCCAGGCACAGGCGGCTGCCAGCGGATCCTGCGCCTCCTGCGCACGCGGTGCCGCGAGCAGCAACAACGTGGGGAGCATCATGCGTGCAGCAGGGAACGGCTTCATGCGCACATCGAATCCGGCCGCAGCCGCGGCGAACAGGGCTCAGTAGCGGAGCGTGGCGATGCCGTGCACGACGAGCACGATGCCCATGCCGGTGACGATGGCCGCGTTGACCGCCTCGCCCACCGACCGCGTCGAGGGCTTGGGGCCGCTGGCGAGGAACCAGGTGGCGACGGCCACCAGCCATCCCGAGACGAGCGAGGTGAGCAGCACCGCCTGCAGGTCGGCACCGTCCACCTGCGCGCTGTAGTGCCGCACCCAGCCCTCGAACGAGGTGCCGAGCGCGAGTTCGGCGGCCCAGAACGAGGCGAGCGAACCGCTCACGACGGCCACGGCAGTGACCACGGGCATGGCCACCACCATCCCCCACACCATGGGCACGAGCAGGTGGTCCGCAGGATGGATGCCCAGCATGCGCAGCGCATCGACCTGGCGCGTGCGCACCATCGCGCCGATGCGCGCGGCGTCGCCTGCCGCCATGCGCGCCACGAAGAACAGGCCGGCCAGCAGCGGCAGCAGCACGGCCACCAGCACCTTGCCGGCGCCGCCCAGCACCGCCCCGGCAAAGGCGCCCTCGACGGGGTTGTTGCGCAGCGCGAACCACGTGGCGAGTCCACCCACCACGAGTCCGCCGAGCGCCGTGAACGGCGCGGCAGCAAGCGCATGCTGCGCAACCGAGCGCAGCGCAAGACCGGGCTCGCGCGGGGCGATGCGGAAGATCGCGTCGCGCACGGCATCGAACAGCGCCGCGCACTGCAGCAGGAAGCGGCGGCCGTGCAGCAGCACGTCCTCGTCATCAGGAGCGCCATGCGGCGCACCCTTGCGGGCGGCTGGACCCGGGAGCGGGTCGCCCGGACGCAGCACGGTGATCGTGCGGCGTGCGCCATCGAGCCAGAGGATGCCGTCGTGCAGCCCGTTGAATGCCTCGTGGTCGTGGGTGACGACGAGCGTGGACCGGCCCGGCAGCGCATCGTGCGCCTCGCGCAGCAGCTGGGCGATCTGCCGCGCGGCGGCTGGGTCGAGGCCCGCGGTCGGTTCGTCGCACAGCAGCAGCTCGGGTTCGGTGGCCAGCGCGCGCGCGACGGCAAGGCGCTTGCGCATGCCGCCGGACAGAACGTCGCAGGAAGGAGGGACGGGGTCGAGGCC
>JBEATZ010000270.1:0-2992 GCA_041161695.1 Planctomycetota bacterium
GCAGTGCTGGGCCTGCTGCTCTCACGGCCGGTCAACTGGACGCTCGGGCTGTTCTTCCGCGGCTTCAACTGGGTGTTCGACCGCGTGATCACCGGCTACGGCGCCGTCGTCGGCGGCATGCTGCGCATCGCCGTGGTCGCGATGCTCGGCTACGTGGCGCTGCTCGGCTGGACCGGCCAGACCTTCCTCACCACGCCCACCGGCTTCGTGCCCATGCAGGACAAGGGCTACCTGGTCGTGAACGCCCAGTTGCCCCCGGGATCCACCCTTGCGCGCAGCACCGAGGTGGTGTCGCGCCTCGAGCAAGTCGCTCTCGCAACCGATGGCGTGGCCCACGTGATCGGGTTGCCGGGCTACTCACCCCTGCTGTCCACCAACCTCAGCAACGTGGGCGGCATGTTCGTGGTGCTCGATCCCTTCTCCGAACGCGCCGGCAAGGCCGAACTCGGGGCACGCGAGATCCGCAACCGCCTGTTGGCCGGGTTCGCCGCCGTGAACGAGGCCCAGGTGGGCGTCTTCGGCGCCCCGCCCGTGGAGGGCATCGGCTCGACGGCGGGGATCAAGGTGCAGGTGCAGGACCGCCGCAGCGCCGGCTTGCGCACGCTGGAGGAAGGGGTGCGGGAACTCGCCGATGCGGCCACAAAGGATCCGGCATTCGCCATGGCCTTCACCTCCTTCAGCACCGCCCAGCCCCAGTACCGCGTCGACATCGACCGTGAGAAGGCCAAGGCGCAGCGCGTTGCGCTCGACGACGTCAACCGCGCCCTGCAGGCCTACCTCGGCTCGCTGTACGTGAACGACTTCTCGTTCATGGACCGCAACTGGCAGGTGAACCTGCAGGCGGACCCTTCGCAGCGCATGCGCACCGAGGACCTGCTGCGGCTCGAGGTGCGCAATGCAGACGGTCAGCGCGTGCCGCTGAGCACGCTCGTGACGCTCGAGGAGGACACGGGCCCGCCCGTGGTCAACCACTACAACCTCTACCCGTCGGCAGAACTCAACGTGGTCTCGAATCCCGGCGTGAGTTCCAGCGATTCGATCGCGCGCATGGACGACCTGGCTTCGGCAACGCTGCCCGGCGTGCTGGGCATGGAATGGACCGAGCTCAGCCTGCAGGAGATCCTCGCCTCGAAGGACCTGCTCACGAAGCTCGTCTTCCCGCTGGCGATCCTGTTCGTGTTCCTCGTGCTGGCGGCCCAGTACGAGAGCTGGTCGCTGCCGCTCGCCATCCTGCTCATCGTGCCCATGTGCATCCTCGCCTCGCTGCAGGGCATCCGGCTGGTGGGCCTCGACAACAACATCTTCGTGCAGATCGGCTTGATCGTGCTCATCGCACTTGCTGCGAAGAACGCGATCCTGATCGTCGAGTTCGCCAAGCAGCTGCAGGAACAGGGCAGGTCGCGCCGCGAGGCCACCATCGAGGCGTGCCGCCTGCGCCTACGCCCGATCCTGATGACGGCGCTCTCCTTCCTCCTCGGCGTGGTGCCCCTCGTGCTCGCCAAGGGTGCAGGTGCCGAGATGCGTGCCATCCTGGGCATTGCCGTGTTCAGCGGCATGCTCGGCGTGACCGTCTTCGGCCTCTTCTTCACGCCGGTCTTCTACTACGTGATCCGCTGGTTCGTGGAACGCCGCGAACCGCCTGCGACCGCACCTGCGCCGGAAGGACATCCTCCCTCCGGTTCACCGGCAAGCGAGCCGCAGTCGCCGGTTGCGAACTGATCCCGTAGATCCCTGCCCGTCGCGTTGCACCGTTCCCACCGCGACTTCGCTGCCGGGGCGAACCTGCTGTTCACCCTCGATGCGGAACGCGTGGGCAGAAAATCGCGCCGATCGGCCCGCACGGTGGCGGTTCATGGGTCATCCTGTCGGCATGACCCCGGCATTCCCCAGGACCTTCGTGCGCTGCGTGCTTTGTCATGAATCGAATCACGCAACAGCACCCCCAGACCGAGGGCTCCGCACGTCCATCGCCTCCGCGTGAAGCGGATGCGACCCTCCCGCACGGCGTACTGAAACCCCAGGTACCCGAGGCGCTGCGCACCACGCGCATCGTCGTCGCGGACCCGAGGCCTCTGGTCCGTGCAGGACTCCAGCACGTGCTCGTGGGCCCTGGCTTCCTCGTGCAGGGCGACACGGCCGATGCCCAGGGTCTCGTCGAGGCCTGCAGACGCCTCACGCCGGATGTCGTGGTCATGGACCCCGAGCTGCCGGGCGGTTCGGGCATCGGCATGATCGGTGCGCTGCGCGCGGAGTTCCCGGGCATGGCCATCCTCGTGGTCACCGACCTGCCCGCCGAGCTCTACTCGGTGCGCGCGATGTCCGAGGGTGCGTCGGCGTACCTGTCCAAGGACGAAGCCGTGGACCAGTTGGTGCCCGCGCTGCGCATGGCGATCACGGGGCGCAAGTACGTGACGCCCGGAGTGGCAGCACTGCTCGCAGAGCACCTCGACGGCACCTCGCGTGGGCTGCCGCACGAGTCACTCTCGCGCCGTGAGTTCGAGGTGATGCAGAAGCTCGGCGCCGGCCACCGCGTCTGCGACATCGCGCAGCAACTCGGGCTGAGCATGAAGACGGTGAGCACCTTCCGCGCACGCATGATGCGCAAGCTCGGGATGGAGACGCACGCAGATCTCGTGCGCTACCTGGTGCAGCACGACCTGCTCACGTGAACAGGTCGGGCAACTTGCCCATGGCGCGGAGGGTTGGCGCCATGCGCCGCGGAGAACGGTCCCAACGGGAGAACTGCCGCGGTGCCGGGGCTATCCAAACTGCATCGCGCCGCTACCGTGAGCCCCGCCTCGTGCGCCGCCAAGCGCTGGGATCCCTGCAACGAAGGGCAGGAATCCTGCGAAGAGCGCGGCTCCCCCCCACCTGCGAGTCCCCATGTTCCAGTACGCCCTCCCGCTCCTTCTCTGTTCTTCCTTGCTTGCGCAGGCATATGCGCCCGTCGTGGTCGAGTCATTCAACGTGACCACTTCTGGACGAGGCCGAA
>JBEATZ010000273.1:0-2971 GCA_041161695.1 Planctomycetota bacterium
CCGCAGGTCCCGTGCGAACTGCCCTCGGGCACGACCACCGAGGTGACCTTCTGGCGCCTCGACGACGAACTCGTGGCCCTGCGCGACGGCGCCGAGATCGCGCGCCTCGACGTGATGGCCTACCCGGTCCGCGACGGCTGCGAACTCTCCGGCCCGGGATCGACCCCCGAGCAGCGCGTGAACGCCCAGATGGTGTTCAAGGGCCGCGGCAAGGTGGCCGTGGAGGACCTTCGCATCAGCCGCGACCAGCACTGGGTGCGCAGCTCCCTCGACGCCGGCCACGTGGTCGAGGTCCCCGAGGGCAACTACTGGATGCTGGGCGACAACACCCTGCAGTCGGTGGACGCACGCGATTGGACCGCACTCGTCGTGGGCGTGACCGAGGACGGCACCATGGTGCCTGCCGACACGTCCGGGGCGCGCAAGGTGCGCGGCAACAAGCGCCCGGTGCCGCCGGCGCGCGCGCCGGACCGCGACGAGACGCCCATCGTGTTCCCCGAGGAGAAGCTCGTCGTGATGATCGACGACGTGGGCGAGTACGTGAAGATGAAGTCGGGCGTGAGCCCTGCATACGACAGCGACAACGTGCTGTTCGAGCGGCTGGACTCGACCGGGCCGGCAGGCGACTGGCGCCCGCTCGAGGAACGCGTCCCGTTCGTCCCGCGCGAGGACATCATCGGCCGCGGGTTGCTGGTGTTCTGGCCGATCTGGCCCATCGGCGTCCACCGACTCGGCTTCGTGAAATGACCACGGAGATCCTGCGGACCGAGGGACTCGTGAAGGCCTACCGCGGCCGCCGCGTGGTCGACCACGTGAGCATCCGCATCGGCGAAGGCGAGATCATCGGGCTGCTCGGACCCAACGGAGCCGGCAAGACGACGAGCTTCCGCATGGTTGCGGGCATGGTGACCCCCGACGAGGGCCGCGTGGTCTTCTCGGGCGAGGACATCACCGGCCTCCCCATGCACAAGCGTGCGCGCAAGGGCCTCGGCTACCTGTCGCAGGAACCCTCCGTGTTCCGCAAGATGACCGTGCTCGACAACGTGCGCTGCGTCCTCGAGGCGCGCGGCGTGCCCCGCCGCGAGCGCAGCGACCTGGCGCTCGAACTGCTGGAGGAGCTGCAGCTCACCCACATCGTCGCATCGCTGGGCGAGCAGCTCTCCGGCGGCGAACGCAGGCGCCTCGAGATCGCGCGCGCGCTGGCCACCGAGCCCAGCCTGCTGCTGCTCGACGAGCCGTTTGCAGGCGTCGACCCGATCACGATCGAGGAGATCCAGAAGATCCTCGCCGACCTCGCGGGCCGCGGCATCGCCATCCTCATCACCGACCACAGCGTGATCGAGACGCTGCGCATCACCAGCCGCGCGTACATCATCGCCAAGGGCAAGGTGATCGCCGAGGGCGACGCCCAGTCGGTGGTCCAGAACGAACAGGTGCGCAAGGTCTACCTCGGCGAGTCCTTCGGTGAAGGCATCACGGGCGAGGAAGAACGCGGCCTCGAACTCGACCCGTGAACCCTGCACGCACGATTCTCGCGGCGCTCTATCTCGCACTGCTCGCAGCCACGGCTCCCGCACAGGAGACGACGAGCGCACAGGCACCCGTGCGCATGTTCGACATCCGCAGCGCCGATGGGCGCACCGCGCTGGCGCTCGCCGTCCTGTTCGGCATCCCGGATGCGACCGAGGAGTCGGTCCGCGACAAGGTGATCGGCGTCGCGTGGGACCCGGTGCAGAAGCAGCGCGTGGTGCAGCTGCAGCCTGCGGAAGGCGCCATGCCCGCGGGGGCGCGCATCGCCTTCGACCTCGACGTCGCCGCAACGCTCACGGGC
The DNA here is from genome assembly GCA_041161695.1 of Planctomycetota bacterium. Classification (GTDB taxonomy): domain Bacteria; phylum Planctomycetota; class UBA1135; order UBA1135; family UBA2386; genus JBEATZ01. The sequence continues at coordinate 1,832 of JBEATZ010000273.1, forward strand.
TACGCAACCGAGGTCGAGGAGCTCCGTGGCAAGCTGGAGCCTGCCGTCGACGTCGCGTTCCAGCAGCTCGACTATCCCATCGGCTTCGGTCGCCGCGCCCTCGACGGCCTGCTGGGCGCCATGCTCGACATCGAGCGCCTCGAGGTCCGCATCCGCGGCGACCTGAGCGGCGCGCCGGGCTCCGGGCTCGTGGCGGAGGCACTGCCGCACTGCGCCGCGGACTCCGGCCTCGCACGCTGGCTCGGCGCCATGAAGCGCGGCAAGGGCGCGCTGCCGGTCGACGACGAGAACGCAGCCGTCTCCGTGCGCTGCTCGGTGGCTCCCGAGGGGCTCGATGCCTTCTTCGCACCGCTCGCCGGGTTCCAGGTGGAGCGCGGCGCGCGCAACGCAGCTGACCGGGAGGCCAACCGCAACGGCCTCGCGACCTTCCTCGGCGCGTGGAACGGCAGCATCAGCCTGCTGGGCTCCGCCGAGGGCTATGCCGTCTTCCTCGGCTTGCGCGACGCTGGGAAGTTCGCGGCCGCCATGGTCGATCCCGCGCGCCTCAGCCGCCTCGCCGACGAGGCGCTGCGCCAGGACCGCGAGGTGGAGCACGAACCGCGCCACCTCGTCCACCGCGACGTGGCGATCATGCGCACCCGGTCCACCGCGCTGGGCAAGGCAGGCGCACTGCCCGCCGAGATCGTCAGCTACGCGGCGGTCGTGAAGGACAGCGCCGTCTACACCGGCGCCACCAAGCCCGACCCGCTGCCCGTCACCCAGCTCGTCGACCTCGCCCTCGAGGGTCGCCTCGGTGCCGTGCCGCTCGACGACAACCTCGTGGTGGACCTGCAGCTCGACCTCGCAAGGATCCTCGGGCTGCTGCCCGCCGCTGCCGCTGGCGCCATCGAGAAGCCCCCGGTCCAGCGCGTCCGCTTCGCCGTCCGCAACCGCGACGGCACCGTGACCTTCCTGCTGGAGCTGCGGTAGCCGCAACGCGCGGGGGGGCGAGCAACGCATGTTCCCGGACCCCACGGCCCAGCTCGAGGCAGCCTGCGCGGGCTACCTGAAGCGGGTGCTCCTGGGCGCCGCACTGCTCGCAGCAGCCGGACTGGGTCTGCCAGGCGCCTTCCTTGCCGTGCGCGGCGGCACCCCTGCCAT
>JBEATZ010000289.1:0-24349 GCA_041161695.1 Planctomycetota bacterium
CGGGCAAGCGGCGCGGTGGCGGGCGTCAGCTGCGTCCAGTTGACGCCGTCCCAGGCCCACGTCTCGTTGGAGTAGGCCGCAGCCGTGTTGCTGCCCGCGAGCGTGTTGCCACCGAACAGGATGCAGCGCGCCGAGAGGACGTCGTAGTACATCGCAGCCCAGCGGCGCCCGGACGGGGCGTTGGCGGGCGTCATCTGCGTCCAGCTGGTGCCGTTCCACTCCCACGTGTCGTTGAGGTCGGGAGCAGTGCTGCTGGCGCTGGTCGAGTTCTGGCCGCCGAACAGCACGTAGCGCTGGCGCCCGATGTCCCAGCACGCGGCGTGGAAGTGGCGTCCGGGCGGCGAGCCCGTGGCCGGAGTGAGGTTGGTCCAGTTGGCGCCGTCGAAGCGCCACAGCTGGTCGCTGTAGCTGAACACGCCGGCGACGTTCGAGACCAGGCCGCCGAACACGTACATGCCGGCGCCATCGGTGACGCCGACGGTGCCGCCCGCATTGGCGGGACCGGTCGCTGCGGCTTGCGTCCAGGTGGCCTGGGCACAGAGCGCGGTGGCAAGCGAGAGGGAGGAAACGACGGATCGGAGGAATCGATGCATGAACTTGGTCCGTGGCGGTGGGCCCTGCTCGGGCAGGGTTGATGGCACTGTCCGCGACGGGTCGCCGTGCCTCAAGTTGCCGGAAGTGCCAGTTCAGCGCTGCTTGCGCCCGGCAGCATCCTCGGCTGGCAGGTTGCGCAGTTCGGTCCCGCGCACCTTCGTCGCCGTGTCGCCGAGCGCGCTGCGCGCCGTGCCGGCGAACTCCTGCAGCCGCGCGACCACCTCCGGCCGTGCCGCGGCGAGGTCAATCTGCTCGCCCGGGTCCTCGGCGAGGTCGAACAGCGCGAGGCCGATGCGCCCCGTGCCGTCGGGCACGCGTCCACCATCCTTGCCCGCAGGGCCCTCCAGCGTGCGGTGGGCATGCGGGAAGTGCAGCTTGTGGGAGCCCATGCGCACTGCCTGCAGCTCGCGCCCCCACCAGTAGCACATGGTGGTGCGCGGCGAGGGGCCCTTGCCCAGCAGCAGCGCACTCGCATCGAGGCCGTCGATGGGCAGTTCCGGGAGCTTCGCGCCCGCGAGGGCCGCGAGCGTGGGCAGCACGTCGAGCGTGCTCCAGAAGGAGGGCTCCACGCGCCCGGCGGGCACGCGGCCGGGCCACCACGCGATGCACGGCACGCGCACGCCGCCCTCGAACGTCGTCCCCTTCGCGCCGCGCAGGCCGCCCGTGCTGCCGGCGTGGTTGCCGTAGGGAAGCCACGGGCCGTTGTCGCTGGTGAAGAGCACGAGGGTGTTCGCGGCGTTGCCCGTGCGCTCGAGGGCGCGCAGCAACTCGCCCATGGACCAGTCGAGTTCCTGCACCACGTCGCCGTACGGCGTCCTTGCCTTGCCCTTGCGATCGGGGTGCACGCCGAGCGGCACGTGCGGCATCGCGTGCGCGAGGTAGAGGAAGAACGGCGGTTCGGTGGCCTTCTCGCCGCTGCGCGCGTGGCGCTCGATGAACTGCACCGCGCGCTCGGTGTAGCGCGTGGTGAGCGTGGCCATGTCCGGCTGCGTCTCCACCACCTTCGTGCCGTCGAAGAGCGGCAGCGGCGGGTACGAGGACTTCCTGCCGCCCTCGGTGGGCGCCATGTCGTTGGAGTAGGGCAAGCCGAACCACGCGTCGAATCCCTGCGAGGTCGGCAGGTACGGCTCCACGTGGCCGAGGTGCCACTTGCCGACGATGCACGTCGCATAACCGCGCGCGCGCAACACCTCGGCAAGCGTGGTCTCCTCGAGGGCGAGCCCATGCTGCTGCGTGTGGTTGGGCGCGCCCAGCAGGTTGATGCGGTTGGGGTAGCAGCCGGTGAGCAAGGCTGCGCGCGAGGCGCCGCAGACCGCCTGCGCCACGCAGAAGTCGGTGAAGCGGGTGCCCTCTGCTGCCAGACGGTCGAGCACCGGCGTCGCCGCGTCCTTGCCGCCCTGGCAGCCGAGGTCGCCGTAGCCGAGGTCGTCGCAGAACACGAGCACCACGTTGGGCCGATCGGCCGCGGGCGCGGGTTGCTGCTGCCCGTGCAGCGCGAGGGCCGCGAGCACCGCGCAGGCAGCGGCACGGAAAGCGGTACGGACACGAATCACCATGGCGGGAGCTTCGCGCACTTGTCCTCGCGGCACCATGTCGTACCCTGCTCGCGCCTGGTCTCCGGACGGTCGTCCCCGGCTTCGCGCCGGGGGAGGAAAGTCCGGGCTCCACAGGGCAGGGTGGTGGGTAACGCCCACCGTCTGCAAGGACAGGGAAAGTGCCACAGAAATCAAACCGCCGGACGGCGTGGGCAACCACGCGACGGCAAGGGTGAAACGGCGAGGCAAGAGCTCACCGCGGACCACAGGAGTGGTCCGGCACGGCAAACCCCACCCGGAGGAAGACCAAATAGGAGGATCGCGCTGCCCGCGCCAAGATCCTCGGGTTGGTCGTTCGAGCCCTGCTGCAAGGCAGGGCCCAGAGAAAGGACCGTCACCGCCGCGAGGCGGGAGCAGGACCCGGCTTACGGAGACCAGGCGCTTTTCTGCCGCGCACGGCGCGCTCAGCCGTAGCGCGGCACATGGCTGCGGATCCGGTTCGCCTTGTGCTCCACCTGCTCGGCGAGATCCTTCCATCCCGGCTGCAGCGAGCCGCCGAGGTACGCACGCAGGAACCGCAGCCGGTCCACGGGTCGCACCGGCACCGGCAGCGAGGCGAGCAGGCCAGCGAGGTCCTTCACCACCCAGCGCTGGAAGCGCCAGCGCGGGGCGAACACCCGCTCGACGTCCAGCAGGAAGGGCTCCGTCTCCGGCCGCTCGGGATCCTGGAGCAGGTGGTTCCAGTACAGGTCGCGGTGGACGAGGCCCGCACCGTGGAGGCGGCGCACCATCGGCGCCACCACCCGGATGGCCCAGTCCACGAGTTCGGCGCGGGTGCCCTTGCGTTCCGACTCCCGCCACACCACGTCCATCGGGCGACCGGGGAGCGCCCGGGTGCACAGCAGGCTGCCCGTGAGCCGCTGCTCGCGGTAGACGGGCACCGGAGTGCGGAACCCCAGCAAGGGCAGGGTGTGGAGCCAGTTCCACTCGCGGTTCGCGGCCCGGGAGAAGCCGCTCCGGATCTTGACGAACCATTCCCGCCCGTCGGGCAGGTGCAGGGCAAGGGTGCGCCGGCGGGGGGTGCACCGCACCGTCCACCCCATGGCGCCGGCCCATGCGGCGGCAAGGAGTGCCGCCTCACTGGACGGAAGTCCCTGACTGGCAAGGGATTCGTTCGTTTCGTTGCCCATGGAAAGCGCTGGGAGTAGTTTTCCCCACTCTCCACAAGGCGCAAGCCTGAATCAGGAAACCCGACCGGAATGAACCCTCTACAAGTCCTTGGAGAAGAAAACCCCTTCGAGGCGATGCACGCCCGCTTCGACCTGGCTGCCAACAAGCTGGGCCTCGACCCCGGGCTCTATCAGATCCTGCGCACCTGCGACCGCGAGATCACCGTCTCCATCCCCGTGGTGATGGACGACGGTTCGATCAACGTGTTCTCGGGCTATCGCGTGCAGCACTCGACGGCACGCGGCCCTGCCAAGGGCGGTATCCGCTTCGCCCCCAACGTGAACCTCGACGAGGTGCGGGCCCTGGCGGCCTGGATGACGTGGAAGTGCGCGGTGGTGAACGTGCCCTTCGGTGGCGGCAAGGGCGGCGTCATCTGCGACCCGTTCAAGCTCTCCAAGGGCGAACTCGAGCGCATCACCCGCCGCTACGTGGCCGGCATCCTCGACTTCCTCGGGCCCGACCGCGACATCCCGGCCCCCGACATGAACACCGACGGCCAGGTGATGGCCTGGCTGATGGACACCTACTCGATGCACCGGCACGAGCACTGCACGGCGGTGGTCACCGGCAAGCCCATCGAGCTCGGCGGGTCCCTCGGCCGCGTCGAGGCCACCGGCCGCGGCGTGATGCTGACCACGCGCGAGTCGCTCAACCACCTCGGCCTCAAGCCGCAGGAGTGCACGGCGGCGATCCAGGGCTCCGGCAACGTGGGCATGATCTCCGCACTGCAGCTCGCATCCATCGGCGTGAAGGTGGTTGCGATCTCCGACATCCGGGGCGCCATCCACAACCCGAAGGGCCTCGACCTCGAGAAGGTGCGCGCGCACGTGGCGAAGACGCGCTCCCTCGAGGGCCTCGACATGGGCGAGCGCCTCACCAACGCGCAGTTGCTCGAACTGCCGGTCGACATCCTCGTGCCGGCCGCGACCGAGAACGTCATCACGAGCCGCAACGCCGCCAACATCAAGGCGAAGGTGATCACCGAGGGCGCCAACGGCCCGGTGACCGCGGGCGCGGACAAGATCCTCGACGAGAAGGGCATCTTCGTCGTCCCGGACATCCTCGCCAACGCAGGTGGCGTGACCGTGTCGTACTTCGAGTGGGTCCAGAACCGCCAGGGCTTCTACTGGCCCCAGAAGGAGGTCGAGGACCGCATGGAGCACGCCATGGTGGAGTCGTTCCGCTCGGTGGTCGACATGGCGCGCAGGTTCGGCGTCAGCAACCGCATCGCCGCCTACATGCTGGGCATCGACCGCGTGGCGCGCGTCACCAAGATGCGCGGCGTGTACGCCTGATCCGCGGGCGGCGAGGGCGGCACCGCCGCCCCGCCGTCAGGCGAGCTTCGCCTTGCGGATGCGCTGGATCATCTCGCTGGACGCGTGGGACTTCTTGTCCCCCACGAACACGGCCTTGATGTCCAGTTCCTTGAGCGTCTCGCGCTCCGGCAGCGTCTTGAGCGTGTACTCCGTGCCCTTCGCGTAGAGCGACGGGCGCAGCTTGCGCAGCAGTTCGTCTGCCGTGTCCTCCGCGAACGAGGTCACGTAGTCGACGGAGGTGAGCCCGGCGACCACCTCCATGCGCTCGTCCTCGCGCACGATGGGCAGGCCCTTGCCCTTGAGGCGCGTCACGGCCGCATCGGCGTTGACGGCCACGACCAGGAAGTCGCCGCGCGAACGCGCGTCCTCGAGGCAGCGCACGTGGCCCACGTGCAGCAGGTCGAACACGCCGTTGGTGAGCACGACGGTCTTGCCCTGCGCCATCAACCCCGAAAGGATGGCGGCGAGGCTGCGGTGGTCGGTGACCACCTTGTCGCGGGACAGCTTCTTGCGGGCAACTGCGGGCATGGATCCTCCGGGAAAAGGACCATAGCCCGCGCCAAGCCCCGATGCCATCGGGACTTCCGCCAGCCGGCGACTCCGGTCAGGGGGAGGCCTTACGGATCCGCTCGACGATCGAGGTCGTGGACTTGCCGGGCCGGAGGTCGACGAGCACCACCTGCCCGCCGTGCGCCTCGACCCACTCGCGCCCCACCACGCCCTTGTCCTTCCAGTCGGCGCCCTTGGCGAGCACGTGCGGCGTGACCTTCTGGATCAGGCTGAGGGGCGTGTCCTCCTCGAACGCGACGACGTGGTCGACGGCCTGCAGGGCAGCCAGCACGGCCATGCGGTCCTCGAGGGTGTTGATGGGCCGGCCTGCGCCCTTCTCCTGACGGCGCACGCTCTCGTCCGAGTTGACGGCGACCATCAGGGCATCGCCCCAGGACCGGGCCTTGGCGAGGTACTCGCAGTGGCCGGGATGCAGGATGTCGAAGCAGCCGTTCGTGAACACGAGCCGGCGCCCTTCCGTGCGCAACCGGGTGGCGACGGACACGGCCTCGGCCTGGCTCAGGATCTTGGAGCCCTCGGCCGACCCGCGGCGACCCAGCATGGCCAGCAGTTCCTGGCGCGACGGCGCCCACGTGCCGAACTTGCCCACGGTGATGCCTGCAGCGGTGTTGGCGAGCATGAGGGCATCGGGCAGCGGCACGCCGTTCGCGCGGCAGTAGGTGAGGGCGGCAACGACGGTGTCGCCCGCGCCCGTCACGTCGAACACCTGGCGCGCCTGCGTCGGGATGATGCGGTGGCTGCCGTCCTCGGTCTCGAAGAAGATGCCGTCCTTGCCGAGCGTGATCGTCGCCGTGCGGATGCCCGTGATCTCCCGCAGCCTGCTGGCCGCGCGGTGGAGGTCGTCCTCGGTGCGGATGCTGATGCCGGTCGCGGCCTCGGCTTCCTCGCGGTTGGGCGTCAGCAGGTCGACGCCGCGGTAGATCGAGTAGTCCTTGCCCTTCGGGTCGACGACCGTGACGCCGCCGACGCTGCGCGCCGCGGCAACGGCGGCCTGGATCACGCGCGGGGTGAGGACGCCCTTGCCGTAGTCGCTGAGCAGCACGCCCTGCCACGGGAACGGCCGCTGGCCGAGCACCGCGAGGATGCGCGCCTCCGCGTCGCCGCCCACCGGCTTGCGGCTCTCCTGGTCGACGCGCAGCACCTGCGCGGTGCGGCTCACGTAGCGCGTCTTCAGCGTGGTGGGACGCGCGCGGTCGACCACGAGGCACGAGGTGTCGATGCCCTCGGCGCCCAGCAGCGAGCGCAGCTGCGCGCCCGACTCGTCGTCGCCGACCGTGCCCAGCACCGAGGCAACGGCGCCGAGCGAACGCAGGTTGGCGGCCACGTTGCAGGCGCCGCCGAGCAGGAAGCGCTCGGAGTCGAGCTCGAACACGAGCACGGGCGCCTCGGGCGAGACCCGGTTGGCCTTGCCGTCCACGTAGCGGTCGAGGATCAGGTCCCCCACCACGAGGATGCGCGCGGGAGGCAGCGCCTCGAGGACCTGGATCAGCCGGTGCGAGTCGTCCATCAGCGGGGCTCCATGGCGATGCCGCGCGCCTGCGCGGTGCAGAGGATGGCCTGGTGCAGCAGCGGCAGCACGATCTCGTGCATGGCCGTGATCGACAGCCCTTCCTTGGGTGGCCGCGTGACGACGTTGGTCATGGCGCGGTACTGCTGGATCATGTCGAAGTTGCAGGTGAGGAAGTCGGCCGAGAGCAGGCCGCGGTTGCGCGCGATCGACACGGCCTTGAGGAACACCTCGGGCATGATCACGGCGCTGCCGATGTTGAGCCACACGCCCTGGTCGAGCTTCGCCACCGTGTCGGCGAGCACCCAGAAGTCGCGCAGCGAGGTGGCGCCCAGCGCGGCCCCGTCGAGCTGCGGGTCCATGTGCACGATGTCGCAGCCGATGGCGGCGTGGACGGTGGCCGGGATGCCGAGCCGATGGGCCTCGGCGAACACCGACAGGTGGCGGTGCGGCAGCTGCTGGTCGAGGATCTGCCGGCCGATGCCCTTGCCGAGGCCCTCGCCGCGAGCCGCAGCGGCCTTGGTGGCACCGTTGATGCCGTCGAAGGTCTCGCGCCAGAAGCCGAACGAACCGTCCTGCAGGCTCGTGGCCACGTCCTCGCTGGTGGCGCCCTGGTAGGCGGTCTCCCAGTCGTGGATCGCACCGGCGCCGTTGGTCGCCACGTGCGTGAGGAACCCGCGGCGCATGAGGTCGATGAGCAGCGGCGACAGCCCGACCTTGAGCACGTGCGCTCCGAGGCTCGCGCCCACCTGCCTGCCGTTCGCGCGCGCATCGACGATGCGGTCGACGACGCGCTTCAGCGCCTTGCCGCCGTAGATGTCCGGCAGCGACTCGAACCACGTGAGGAAGCCCTCGACCGGCGGCAACACGCGGGCGAAGTCCTCCTTGCGCACGAGGTTGCGCCGCTCGGCCAGCGGACGGATGCGCAGCGGACGCGGTGCATGCTGGGCGTTGTCAGTCATCGTCGTGTTCGTGCTCCGGCTGCGGCTTCGTGCGGTAGCGCTCGTGGATCCAGAGGTACTGGTCCGCGTGGTCGCGGATATGTTGCTCCAGCCGCCGGTTCACTTCCATCATGGCATTGCGAACGTCGGCTTCCTGGTCGCCGGTGTCGGCGATGCGGAACGGCGGGGTGGCGAGCAGGCGGAAGCGGAAGCCGCTGCCCACGCGCACGCAGGCGCCCACCACCACGGGGAGCTGCAGCCGCAGGGCCAGCGTGACCGCCGCGCGCTCGCTGCTGGCCAGTTCCCCGAAGAACGGCACGAACACGCCGCGCTTCCGCTGGTTCTGGTCCACGACCTGCAGCCCCACGGCACCGCGCTCCAGCGCCGCGGTCATGCCGCGGATCCCGCCGCGCCGCGAGTGGATGTGCAAACCGCCGCGCCGGCGGTTGTCGAGCAGCCACTGCTGCAACAGCGGGTTGCGGAAGGCACGGGCGACGCCGTGCGCCTCGTGGGTGAGCGTGGCCATGGCCACCGCCGCCATCTCCCAGCTGCCGAGGTGCGCGGTGAGGCCGAGGAAGGGCGGCTTCGGCAGCAGCCGCTCGAACTCCTCGTGCTCGACGACACTGCGGATGTCGCCGCCGGAAGCCAACAGCCGCGTGATGCGCGCCATGTCGACCGGCACCTTGAATATGTTGCCCGTCGCACGCGCGGCGATGCGGTGCAGTTCCCGGTCGGGCCGCCCCGGCCACGCATTGCGCAGCATGTGCAGGGCGGCGCGGCGGCGCCTCGGGCTGCAGCGGTGGTAGAGCCTGCCGGCGAGGGCAGCGGCGCCGTAGCCCAGCCACTCGGGCACGAAGGCGGCGAGCCCGATGGCCCCGCGTCCGAGCGCGTACTCGAGGCGCCAGCGGAGCCTGCGCATCAGCGCCATCGCAACTGCTCCGCGGTGGGCTCGGCGCCGAGGAACCGCAGGCCGATGCGCAGCACGTGGCGCTCGCCGGCAAAGTCCCCCATGCGCACGGCATCCTTCTCGGTGGTGACGAGCAGCGCATCCTGCCGGTGCGCGTGGTCGAGGGCGGCCTGCAGTTCGCGCGCCGTGAAGGTGTGGTGGTCGCGGTACGCCAGCGTGCGCACCGGCTCCGCGCCCAGCTCCCGGAGCGTGGCCTCGAACGCATCGGGTCGCGCGATCGCGCACAGCGCGACGACGCGGCGGCCGCGCAGCGCTTCGAGCGGCAGCACCGTGCCGTCCGGCTCGCGCAACACGTCGATGGGCTGGTGGTGCGTCGCGAACACGGGCAGCTTCGGCTGGTGCGCGTACCGGCGCAGCACGGTGACGCGGTCCTCGAGGTCGGCAGCCGACAGTGATCCGGCCCGCGTCAGCAGGATCGCCGTGGCGCGCGCGAGACCGGAGCGGAACTCGCGCAGCATGCCTGCGGGCAGGAGCGCGCCATCGGCAAACGGCCGTCGCGCGTCCATGCAAACGAGGTCGGCATCGCGCGCCACGCGGCGGTGCTGGAACCCGTCGTCCACGAGGATCAGCGTGGCGCCCTGCGCGACGAGCTTCCTGCCGGCGGCCACGCGGTCGGGATCCTGTTCCTGCAGGAGCCACGGCAGCCGCCGCTCCAGCAGCATCCCCTCGTCGTTGAGCCTTGCGCCGGGCTGCCTGCCGTACCCGCGCGCGAGCACGCCCACGCGGTGGCCGCGCTCGTGTGCGCGCTGTGCGAGCCAGAGCACGGTCGGGGTCTTGCCGGTGCCGCCCACGGTGAGGTTGCCCACCGACGTGACGGGCACGCCCAGGCCGACGACCTCACGCAGCCGCGCATCGAAGGTCCAGTTGCGCACGGCCATGCATGTGCCGTAGAGCAGGCCGAAGGGCCAAAGCGCCTGCAGCAGCGGGTTGGTTCCGTGCGCGCTCACGCCGGCTCGGTCACTTCGCCGCGAGCGCGGCGATCTCGTCGGGGGTCGTCGCCGCGAAGGTCTCGACGCCCTCGATGCCCTTCGCCTGCGCGATGCGCTTCACCATGTTGACGAGCGTGGGCTTCGGCCCGCACTCGACGAAGTGGCGGATGCCCTCTGCCAGCATGCCCTCGACCGTCTGCTGCCAGCGCACGGAGCCGGCGAACTGGCGCTCCAGCGCGCTGCGTGCAGCAGCTGCGGTGGTGTTGGGCTTCGCATCCACGTTGCACCACACGGGGAAGGCCGGATCGCGCATGGCGACGCCGCCGAGCACGCGGGCGAACTGCGCTGCAGCCGGCTGCAGCAGTGAACTGTGGAACGGCACGCTGACGTTGAGCTTGAGCGCCTTGCGAGGCGGCGCGAGGCCCATCACCTGGTCCATGGCGGCCATCGACCCGCTCACCACGGTCTGCTCGGGCTCGTTGTAGTTGGCCACGTCGCAGGTGCCTGCGGTGACCTGCGCCACCAGAGCCGCCACCTCGTCTGCCGTCATCTTGCGGAGCACGACCATGCCGCCGGTGCCGACGGGAACGGCATCCTGCATGGCGCGGGCGCGGGCGCGCACGAGCTTCAGGGCGTCGGCGAGGGAGAAGGTCCCTGCTGCCGTGAGCGCGCTGTACTCACCCAGCGAGTGCCCGGCGGCGAGGTCGGGCTGCATGCCAAGCGCACGGAACGCCGCGATGCTGACCGCGAGCGTGGCGGGCTGGGTGTTGGTGGTGAGCCCGAGGGCCTCCTCGGGGCCCTCGAAGCAGAGCTTCGACAGGGACTCTCCCAGCACGGCATCGGCCTCGGCGAACACGTCGCGGGCGGCGGGAAACCGCTCGGCGAGGTCCTTGCCCATGCCGGCGAACTGGGAACCCTGTCCGGTGAAGAGGAACGCGCGCTTCATCGGGCCCTAGATTGGCCCCACGTGCCGCGCGCGATCAAGGGCGAGGGCCGGATTCGGCCCGCGGCTCAGTTCGTCTTGCGGCGCTTGCGGCCGTCGGCCTGCGGCTCCTCGGCGGGCGCGGGCTTCTTCTCCGCCACCGGGGCTCCGAACAGGTCCACGGCGCGCTGCCAGTCGGCGAAGTTCTCGACGAACGCCCACTCCAGTTCGGTCGGGTTGGCCCCCACCACCGCGCGACGGCGCTTGATCTCGGCGGCCTTCTCGGCGCTCCAGCCCTCGGCCGGGGGATAGCGAACCAGCAGCCGGAACAACTCGCGCTGTTCCTCGGTGAGCTTGCCCGAGACGCCTGCGGGCTTGGCCGGCGCACCGCCGGTATCCCTCGCCGGGGTGCCCTCGGGCAGCGGCTCGGTGGCCGTCGGGTCGCCGACCTGCTGCTGCGCGTCGGCTTTCGCCTGCTCCTCGGCCTTCCTGGCCTTGTCGGCCTCCTCGAACTGCAGGGCCTCGGCCTCGATCTTCGCGAGTTGCTCGCTCGAGAGCCGCTCCTGCACGTCGTAGTTGGCGATCTGGCTGAAGGGCACGAACACGAAGCTGGCGCGACCGTCGGTGTACCAGATGCGGATGCCGGAGCCGGCCTCGTTCTCGGCCGCGCGCACGAACCGCAGTCCGTCGACGCGCTCGATGAGGCGGCCGTCCTTCACGACGCCGCGCACGCGGTTGCCGTTGCTGAGGCGGACCTGCACGCGCACGTGGCTGCGGATGGTCTTGCCGTCCTCGAGTTGCCTGCGCATCTGCTCGGCCACGCGCTCCATCTCGGCCTCGTTCCGGCGCTCGATGCCCTTGCGTTCCTTCGGCACCTCGTGACCGGGCCTGGGTTCGCCGCCCGTTGGCTCCTGGGCCACGGCAACGGCGGCACAGGTGACGGACAGCAACAGCGAGAGAGCGAACGTGGCTGGGTTCATGGCGGCCTCCATCCGTGGATCGGCATCCCGGGCCACCGGACTTGGGGCCCGCGCCGGGGGATTCCCGGTCCCGTTCCGGGACGCGCCTGTCGCATCCTGCAGCACCCAGCGGCCGGGCCGCCGATCAGCAGCCACACTTGCGGCGGAAGGACATGATCTTGAAGGACCCCCGGACCAACGGCTGCGCGCGCACGGGCGAGCAGGGCATCGCCCTCGTTCTCGGCATCTTCTTCACCGTGATCGTCGTGGGGCTGACGGTGAGCGGCGCCTTCGTCCTCAAGTCGCACCAGACGAAGACCCGCACCAACTACGTTCTGCACGGCCAGGCCCTGCAGTTCGCGCGCTCGGGCCTCAACGAGGCCGTGAGCTGGCTGCGCCGGCAAACGGTGCAACCCGTGACGGCCTTCGAGCCGCAGCGCGACGAGGAATCGGCAACGCGGACCCTCGACACCATCGACCCCGACATCGGGCTCGTGCGCGAGTTCTGCATCTCTGGCGAGATCTGGGGCCGCTACGAGGTCTGGAAGCAGTGGGACGAGGACCCGGATCCCGCGCGCGCCGCGTGGCGCGAGGTGATGCGCTCCGAGGACGTGAGCGCGCTGCGCAACTCGGATGGCGCGGGCACCGCGTGGAAGCTGCGCTCGATCGGCTACGTGTTCCGCAAGCAGGACGCGAGCAGGCCCTTCAACGTGCTGCCCAACCAGGTCCTCGGACAGGAAGTGCTCGACGTGGAGGCGCTGCGCATGACGCTCACCACGCCGGGCCAGGCAGCCCTCAACGTGGGCGACGGCAACTCCGCGCACGTCAACACCAACGGCCGCATCGGCGGCGGCAGCAGCGCTGCAGGCATCTACTACCCCGCCGGTTCGGGCACGCCCAACGTCGGCCCGCAGGTCCAGCGCGTGTCCGGCACACCGCAGCTGGCGACCTCCAACGCCTACGACGACAGCTTCGAGGCGGTGTTCAACGGCAGCTACAGCGACGTGCGCGCCTCGGCCGACCTCGTGGTCACCTCACAGAACGAGTTCCCGGTGCCGGTGCGCGACGGCGACATCGTGGTGGCCGAGGGCTCGAACTGGCACTTCGACGAGGCGCGCCCGCTCGCGGGCTCGGGCCTCGTGGTCTTCCGCGGCAACGTGGTGCTCAGCCCCGGCTCCAACTCCGACTTCCGCGGCCTGCTCTACGTGGACGGCAACCTGACCGTGCGAGGACCTGCCGTGATCCGCGGCAGCGTCATCTGCACCGGCAACGTCACCGTGCAGGGTGCCCAGGGCAGCAACCCGCAGTACGCGGAGATCATCTACGACGACAGCGCCCTCGCGGACGTGCGCAACCGGCTCGGCAACTACCGCATTGCCTCGACCATCAACCGCCCGATGCTGGGCGACCGCTGAAGGCGGACCCCGCGGCAGGTCAGAGCGGCGGCAGGTTCTGGGCGCCCGCGTCGTCCTCGGGGACGAGCTCGATGAGGCCGCGCTTGAGCTCCTCGCTGGCGATGCGGATGTAGTTGCGCTCGCGGGTCTCGAAGAGGGGCTTCTGGCCGCGCACGAGCTCACGGACGCGCTTCTGCAGCAGTGCGGTCACGCGGAAGGATCCGCCAACCTGCTTCACGAGATCCTGCGGGAGGCTTTGTTCCATGGGTGCGCTCGGGGTGAGAGGGGCGGAGAAGGTAGCGAGCCCCCACCCCCCGGGCAAGGGTGCCATGGCCCATTCCCGGCAACCCGGACCGCCAGGGGGGTCAGATCTCCCGGACGTCGTAGACCGGCTGGATCCGGTAGGAAGCCAGTTGCACCCCGGCGCTGGTGCTCACCAACACGAGATTGACGGCCACCTTGCGGCCCGAAGAGGGGCCTCCGACCTTCACCTCGAACCCGTGGGGGAACCCCATGCCGGTGAAGTTCGGCCGGCACCAGCGTGCCACCCCCGCGGTCGACTCCTCGCCGTCGAAACGGCAGAAGTTCGTGGCCACGGAATGGTGCCGGTAGGACAGCAGGCCCCGGGTGGGTCCGTCCGCTGAACGCACCTTCCAGGTACCGGTGGACGGCGCGTTCGAGAGGCTGCCACTGGAGAGGATCTCCTGGAACAGCGGGAGGCTCGCGCTCCCGGCATTGCGGCTCCAGACGAGCCGCACGGGATCCCTCGCGATCCCTGTTGCGTCCGGGGTCCCGTCGCGCAGCTGCTGCAGGACCTCGGCGCGGTCCGCGACCGGGATGGCAGCCACCTGCTCGGCATCGGCCAGCGGCTCGGACTGGAAGCGCACGAGGTTGAGCCCGTGCGCGGAACCCGGCTGCGGTCCTGCGCCCTCGGGCGTCAGGTAGTAGTGGACCCAGCGGTGGACGTCGACGAGGTAGGCGTTGCCGCTCGCGCACGAGAGGCGCGCCACCCACGCCAGCCTGCCGAAGAACAGGCTGTTGCCCACGGTGGCCGCGACCCCCGTGTCGGGGACCAGTTCGACCGTCGAGGACACTACCGGCAGGCGCGTGCCCTCGAGCGGCACGGGGCATCCCTCGAGGTCGAGGTACGCCAGCATCGGGCTCGTCGTCTCGGTTGCACCGAACAGCTTCACGCACGAGAGCAGGTCGAGGCGCATCACGTCCGCGATGTCCTGCCCGATCTCGGTGACGCGGTTCAGGCGCTTGGCGTACTCCTGGGCCTTGGTGCCCGTGGCGGCCAGGTTGCCGATCACGAGCACCATCACGACGAGGATCACCGCGCTGAGGGCGAGTTCGACGAGGGTGAAACCCGAATGGCTGCTGCGGCTCTGCATGGGGATCCTCATCGCGTCACGAAGAACGTGGTCACGTGGTAGGCATAGTGGAGCGGCATGCCCTCGCGGAAGCAGTCGACGCGCAACTGGTAGGTGCCGGCCGGGAACGACGAGGAGGGCAGCGACCACGTGAAGGTCTCCTCGCCCTCCCCCGTGTCCGCGACCAGCAGGCTTGCCGCAGGGATGCTGCCGGGCTCTGCAGGCGATTCGTCCTGGAGGTGTTGCCACGTGGTGCCGCCGTCGCGCGAGTAGCTGAGCACGTAGCGCAGTGTGGACTCGTTGCCCGTGTAGGTGACACCCTGGCTGTAGGGCTTGCCGTCCCACCGGGTCCAGGCCACGTCCCAAGTGACGACGACGGCCGAGGGATTCTCGAGTTCGTCGCTCGAGTCCGGGTCCGAGATCTCCACGCGTGGGAGCTGCTCGATGCGGTGCGGGTTGCTCGCGTTGCCGGCGAGTGCAAAGGCATCGAGGGCCGTCATGAGGGTCCAGCGCGTCGTCGACTGCTGGCTGTTGCCCAGCAGGCGGTCGAAACCGTGCAGCGACACGTATGCGGCTTCGGCGCCGCCGGGGTTCACGAGCTTGACGAGGCCGGAGCCGACCCTGCCCGAGGAGGACGAGGTCCAGTGGGTTCGCAGCAGCGAAGCGGTGTGGCGCGACGTCGCGTAGGGCGCGAATGCAAACTCGTCGCCCACGTTGCCCAGCGCATTGGTCGCGAGCGCGAAGGGCCGCCGTACCGAGCCAGACAGGGGCAGGCGCACGTTGAAGCCTTCGGCAAGCGCCCGGCCCTCGGCCGTCATCTGGCCGGTGCCGCCGTTGACGACGTTGAAGTGGAAGGTGCTGTTCGACGACCCGATGTTGAAGAAGCTCGTGCAGCCCTCGTAGCCCATCTGCGCGGTGCCGTTCGCGAGGGTCGTACCCCATGCCTGCCGTCCCGCGCTCGCGTAGGCGGCAGCGGCGGGCTGCAGGAAGAAGTTGTCGCTGCCGTTGCCGGCGACGAGGTTGCCGCGCGGCTCACCGCTTGCGTCCGGGGCCATCCACTGCGTGGAGTACACCGAATCGGGGCTGATCTCCCCGAGCCAGGGCATGGCCATCCAGTGGTTGGAGGCGACTCCCTCGCGCGCGACGACCCTGGGCCCGGTGACCGTGTTGACGTGACCGTCGGTCTCGGCCTGGCCGTAGGGCGCGAGGTCCATCGGGATCGAGTTCGGGAAGCCCATGGATGCATCGGCGCCCACCTCGCCGCCGAGGCCCAGGTAACTGAACGAGAAACCGGTCACCGAGTGGAACACGGCGCGCGAGCGCGTCAGCGCCGAGCGCAGCACGTGCAACTGGCGGGGCACGTCGCACTGGTTGACCGCGCGCCAACCCTTGCGCAGGCGCGTGCCGTCGATGCCCGGGTAGTCCGCGGTCGCGTTCTCACCGCTCGTGACGAGGGTGTCGAAGAACCAGTTGTAGCCGTTGGGGAAGTCGGGATCGCCGTTCAGCAGGTCGCGATACGGGTTGTGACGCGGGTCGCCCTGGAACTGGAACCGCTCGGTGATCGGCACGTCCTCGATGCTGTCCGCCCACCACGCATGGGTGATGGACTGGTTCTCGGGCTGGCAGCGCAGCGCAGGCGGCCACATGGTGCCGTTGCGCTCGGGGCTGCTGCCGCTCCAGATGCGCGTGCGCACCGAGAGCTGGACGTCGCCCGCGGGCGTGAAGCTCGAACCGTCGGGACGCTTCCACACGTTGCGCGTGAGGAGTGAGCCCGAGAGCGCGAGGGTCCAGCGCGCGGTGTTCTTGGGGCCGTCGCCGGGCGTGTACAGGTTGCGGCTGAAGTCGCGGGCGACCTCGACGGGTCCGGGTACGTACGGCATCCAGTAGAGCTGGCTCCGCTCGTTCGAGGACAGCCCGCGCACCATGGCCGTGTTGGCATCGTCGGCATCCGCAGGAGCAACCACCGGCGTGTTGTAGAGCAGGATGCGGGTGTACTTCTCCTGGTCGGGACCGGGGTTCACGAACACCGCTGCGTAGTGCATCTCGTCTGCGACAAGGGATGCATCCCCGCGCACCTTGGCCGGCGCGAACGGGAAGTAGTCGGACGTGCCGTTCACGGGCACGCCGCCGCGCAGGTTCTGGATCGCGACGTCCGGGTGGAGGTCCGGCGCCGTGGTCGTGCCATCGGTGAGATCGACACCCATCACCTCGACGGCGATGGGATCGCGCAGGATCGGCGGGCCGGAGTAGCGCAGCGTGTGGGTGTTGTGCGCGTGGACCCGCAGGCGCAACGGCATGGACGAGCTGCCGGACTGGCGAAGGGTACGCAGTTCCTCGGGATGCGTGACGACGCGGACCTCGGGATGGTTCTCCGGGTCGCGAGCTGCATCGCTGTGGTTCCGCAGCGGCGGCATGGGCAGCAACTCGCCGTGCATGTTGACGAGGATCGCGTTCCGGTAGTCCTGCGGGCTGCTGTACATGTCCTCCAGCAGCAGGCGCAACGTCGGGGCCTTGGACATGTCCGGCAGCGGATCGGGCGGCGCCGTTCCGGAGACCTTGGCCTGCAGGATCTCCGCCTCGCGCCGTTCGATGGCCGCCACGCGCTTCTGCCACAGCGCGCGTTCCTCTGGCAGGCGCATCGAGTGGTTGTGGACGTCAGCCAACGCGTAGGGATGCGGGTTCTCGGTCTCGTGCCAGCCGTTGCGCTCGAGGCCGTCGATGGCGATGCGGCCCTTCAGGTAGGTCGGGCTGTAGTAGCCCTGCGTGGGCGCGCCCGGCGGCAGGGTGCCAGGGTAGTGGTACACGTCCGTGATGGGCGTGAGCGTGTCGGTGAGCTCGTTGAGCGACGGTCGGTAGACGGGATTGCGGCCGTAGCTCGACCTCGTGATCCAGTGCGTGCGCACCTCCATGCCCGGGTTGCGCGCCTCGAGGTCGGAGATGACGGACTCGACGTGCGGGGGGATCGAGTCGGTGGGCTGCCACCAGCCGGGACTGTTGGCGATGGCGATCAGGTACACGTCGAACACCTGCGTCGGGCTCGATCCCGTGCCTGCCGCGTTCACCACGGTGCTCAGGTCGGCGACGGGGATCTCCACGCCCTCGAGGTTGCGGCGGAAGATGCGCACGGTGACGTAGCGAACGTTGCGGTTCTGGACGCCCTCGAGCGGCTTGATGCCGATGCGCCGCGACCAGATCCACTGGCCCCCGCGCAACACGTTGCCGGAGAGCACGTGATCGGGAGCCACGGGCAGGCCGTTGCCGTCCCGCGCGATGGTGAGCTCGGGCTTGGAGAGGGCGCCGTCGTCGAACGTCGCCGCGAGGTCGATGGGGTGCTCGGGTCCCGCGCGGTCCACCTCGCTCTGGATGGCGGCGAGGATGGCCTGGGCCTTGGTGTACGCGAACACACGGTCGCGCTCGGTGAGCGTCGTCTGGTAGTTGACCGAGAGGTGGTTCACCAGCACGGTGGCGGCCACGACCATGACGAGCAGGCCGAGGGCCACCTCCACGAAGGAGAAGCCGCACTGCCGCCTGGATCGGCGCCGATCCCGGGCACGTTCGTTGGTGCGCATGGGCTCCTCATCGGCAGGGACGAACCTGCGGCTGTTGCAGCAACCCGCGACGCCAGCCGCGGTGTGGCGATTTGCAACACGAGCCCCCCATCCGCCATGCTGGGCCGCTTGTCCCGGTTCCGCGAACTCTGGCAGGTGTTCCGCAGGCCCTCACGCCTGCTGTGGAGGCATCGCCTGCCGGTCGTGCTCGGCATCCTGTGCATCCCCCTGCACGCGGCGGCGATCCTCGCCATGCCACGGCTGGTGGGCAACCAGCTCGATGCCCTCGACCAGCCGGTTCCCGGCGCCCTGACCCTCGCACAGGCGTGCCTCGCGCTCGCCGGCCTGGCCATCGCCGAGGCCGTGACTCGCTACATCTCCAGGCGAACGCTCATCGACGCATCGCGGTTCGTCGAGGAGGACCTCAAGAACGAACTCGTCGAGCACATGGGGCGGTTGCCGGCGAGCTGGTTCGACCGGGCGCGCACCGGCGACCTGGTCTCGCGGCTGACGCAGGACGTCGAGCTGGTGCGCTTCGTGATGGGGCCGCTCATCCTCCACGGTGGCAGCGCCCTCTGCCTGCTGCCGGTGGGCATCGTGCTGATGGCGCAGATGGACGGCTGGGTCACGGCAGCATGCGCGACCTCCTTCGGGGTCCTGGTCGCCGCCCTGCGGCTGGTGGTCCCGCGCATGCACGCATGGTCGAAGGCCTCGCAGGAGGCCATCGGCTCCCTGTCGCAGCGCGTGCAGGAGGACTTCAGCGGCATCCGCATCCTGTGGTTGTTCGCCGCCACCGATCGGGAACGTGCCGAGCTCGCATCACGCAACCGCAGGATCGTGCTCAGCGGCATGAAGCTGGTGCGCCTGCGCGCACTCGTGAACGCCGTGACCCATTCCACCGCCGGCTTCGTGACCCTCGGCGTGCTGGTCGTGGGCGGCCTCGCGGTGATCGACGGCAGGCTGAGCAAGGGCGAGATGTTCCAGTTCCTCGCCTACCTGGGCCTGATGATGTTCCCGCTGGAGATCCTCGGCTGGACGCTCGCCACGCTGCCCCGATCGCTGGCGGCGGCGCGACGCATCGAAGAGGTCTTCGCCGTCGCGCCGGAACCGCAGGGGGGCAGCCGGCCTCCCATCGTCCCCGAGATCGAGTTCCGCGACCTCACCTTCTCCCATCCCGGCGCATCGGCTCCAGCCCTCGCAGGCGTGAGCTTCCGGCTGCACGCCGGCCAGAAGCTCGGCATCGTCGGCAGCGTGGGCAGCGGCAAGTCGACGTTGCTGCACCTGTTGTTGCGGCTGCAAGACCCGCCACGCGGCACCGTGTTCCTCGGCGGGCACGACGTGCTCGACCTCGAACTCGCCCACCTCCGCAGCCACTTCGCGATCGCGCCGCAGGAACCCTTCCTGTTCAGCGACACCATTGCCGCCAACATCGCCTTCGGCTCGCCGCAGGCGGACGCCGCCGTCGTGGCGCAGGCTGCAGCAGATGCAGCCCTCGACCAGGACCTGCAGTCGCTGCCACAGGGCCTCGAGACCCGCGTCGGGGAGCGCGGCGTCACGCTGTCGGGCGGCCAGAAGCAGCGCGTGGCACTCGCCCGCGCCTGGGCCGCGAATCGACCCTTGGTGATGCTGGACGACACCCTCAGTGCCGTCGATGCACACACCGAACAGCGGATCCTCGGCGCCATGTCGGCGCGGCGCAGCGGACGCACGACGCTCGTGGCCTCGCACCGGCTCAGTTCCGTTGCAGATGCGGACCTGGTGCTCGTGCTGGAGCGCGGCCGGGTGGTCGAACAGGGCACCCACGGGCAACTGCTGCAACTCGGCGGAACCTATGCGCGGGCATGGCTGCGCCAGGGCGAGGCCTCGGCACTCGAGGGCGGCACGCTGGAGGCGGCACCGTGAGCAACAAGTGGCCCGACGAGGCAGTCGACCACCCGCCCGACCTGCGGCTGTTGCGCCAGCTCTGGCCGTTCGCGAGGCCCTACCGCCGTGCGTTCGCAGGATGCCTCGCCATCCTCGGCGTCTCCTTCGGCGTGGAACTCTTCGGTCCCTGGATCATCCGCACGGCCATCGACGGCCCGCTCACCGCATCGGGACTCGAACGCGGCGAGCGGGTCACCGCGCTCGCGTGGCACGCTGCGGCATTCGGCGCCCTGCTGGTGCTAGGCACCTGGCTGGGCTGGGCCTACGGCAGGCTCACGGCATGGAACGGCCAGCGCGTGGTGCGCGACGTGCGCTCGAGGCTGTTCGCCCACGTGCTCGCAGCTGGCCCTGGTTTCCACGAGCGCAACCCCGCGGGCAAGCTCACGACGCGCGTCACCTCGGACGTCGAGAACCTCAACGAACTGATCAGCACCGGCGTGCTGCAGTCGGCCTTCGACCTGCTCAAGATCGTTGGCGTCCTCGCCGCACTGTTCCTGCTGGACGTGCGGCTGGCGCTCTTCACGGTGGCGGCGACGCCCGCGGTCGTGGTGCTGAGCCTGCTGTTCCGAGACCGCGCCCAGAAGGCGTACAGCGGGGTACGGGTGAAGCTGGGCCTGCAGAACGCGTGGACTGCCGAGGTGATCGGCGGGACGCGCATCACGCGCGCCTTCGGTCGCCAGGACCACGTGTTGAGTGAGTACGCAGCGCGCAACCGCGACACGGCCACGGGCTGGCGCGAGACCGTGTTCCACTTCTCGCTGTTCTTCTCGCTCGTCGACCTCGCACTCCGCGCGACGACGATCGGGATGCTCTGGTTCGGCGGCAGTGCCGTGCTCGAAGGATCGATGGCCCCGGGCCAGTTCGTCCAGTTCTGGCTCTACTTCGCAATGCTGAGCGCCCCCATCAAGGAACTGGGCGAGAAGTACAACGTGCTGCAGGCAGCCT
Organism: Planctomycetota bacterium; assembly: GCA_041161695.1. Taxonomy (GTDB): domain Bacteria; phylum Planctomycetota; class UBA1135; order UBA1135; family UBA2386; genus JBEATZ01. The sequence goes on from JBEATZ010000289.1 coordinate 20,654, forward strand.
TCGCCAGCGCCGAGCGCATCGTGCAGATCCTCGGCGAACCCGTGCAGCCCGTGCCTCCCGAGGCACCACGCAGTTCGCCGCGCCGCGGCGCGGCGAGCATCCGCTTCGAACACGTGGGATTCTCGTACGAGTCCGGCAACCCGGTGCTGGCCGACGTGGACTTCGAGGCGAGACCCGGAGAGCGCATCGCGATCGTCGGGCCGAGCGGCGCGGGCAAGAGCACGATCCTCATGCTGGTCTCCCGCCTGCGCGACGTGGGATCGGGCAGGGTCCTCGTCGACGGCATCGACGTGCGCGAGTGGGACCTGCACGAGTTGCGGCACCGCGTGGCCGTCGTGAGCCAGGACCTGTTCCTCTTCACGGGCAGCGTGCTCGACAACGTGCGGCTGTTCGACCCCACCGTCGACGAGGCCAGGGCATGGCGCGCCCTCGAACTGGTCGGCATCGCCGACTTCGTGCGCGGCCTGCCCGGCGGCATCCACGCCCGGGTGGAGGAACGGGGCGCGACGTTCTCGCAGGGCGAGCGACAGCTCCTGTCCTTCGCACGGGCGCTCGTGGTCGATCCCGACGTGCTGGTGCTGGACGAGGCAACGGCATCCATCGACAGCGCCGCCGAGGAGCGCCTCCAGCACGCGCTGCATGCGGCACTGCAGGGCCGGACGGCGCTGGTGGTCGCCCATCGCCTGAGCACGGTGCGGGACGCGGACCGCATCCTCGTGCTGGAGAAGGGGCGCGTCGTGGAATCGGGCTCCCATCGCGAACTGGTGGCGCGGCGCGGCACCTACCATGCGATGCTGCAGGCACTCGGCAACAGGGCCATCGAGCGCTGAGGTGGCGCGGCCGCTACGCTCGTGCGCTCCATGCAAACGGTCCCGAGCCAGCCCCTCGTGCTCGCCAGCACCTCCCGCTACCGGCGCGAGTTGCTGGCACGGCTCGGCCTGCCGTTCGAGTGCGTCGCTCCCGGAGTCGACGAGGAGACTGCCGGTCGCGGCCTCGCGCCCGAGGCCCGGGCCGTGGCGCTTGCCCTCGCCAAGGCGAGAGCCGTTGCCGCCCTCCGGCCCGATGCCGTGGTGATCGGCTCCGACCAGGTCTGCGCGCTGGGCGACGAGTTGCTGGGCAAGCCCGGCTCCGAGGACGCAGCCTGCAGACAGCTGCTGCGGCTGCAGGGGCGGGAACACCGCCTTGCCACGGCGGTTGCCGTCGTCCACGGCCTGCACGAAATCACCCTCCTCGACGTGACCCGGCTGCACATGCGCGCGCTCGCTCCCGAGGCCGTCCGCAGGTACGTGGCAGCCGACCAGCCGCTCGACTGCGCCGGGTCCTACCGCATCGAGGGCCTTGGCATCGGCCTGTTCGACCGGATCGAGAGCGGGGACCAGACCGCGATCATCGGACTCCCCCTGCTCGCCACCGCGCGCACGCTGCGAACGTTCGGGTTCGAGATCCCGTGACCGCCCGGACGGGGCTGGCTCCTGCGGCAGGTCCCCCGCTAGCTTCCCGCCATGGACTGGAAGCTCTTCGCCACCGTGTTCACCAGCGTGTTCGTCGCCGAACTCGGCGACAAGACCCAGCTGGCGACCATGATGTTCGCCAGCAAGTCGCAAGGCGACCGCTTGACCGTGTTCGCCTCCGCGGCGCTCGCGTTGGTCGCCACGACGGCGGTGGGCGTGCTCGCGGGCCAGCTCATCGGCAGCATGGTGAGCGAACGCGTGCTGAAGTGGGTTGCCGGCAGCATGTTCGTGGCCATCGGCGCATGGACCATCTGGAAGGCATGAGACCGACGCCGTGACGCCAGCACCTGCACCCACGGAGACTGCACGCACCGCCGGCACGGCGCTGCGGCTGCTCGTCGCAGCGGCTGCAGCCGTCGCGCTGTGGCCCTTCGTGCGGATCCTCTGGGACACCTGGCAGGGAGACGGCCCGGCCACCGCAGGCAACGTGCTGGCACTCGGCTGCGCGGTCCTCACGGCATGGCTTCGACTCGATCGACTGGCCGCGTGCCGACCCGGTCGCGCATGGCCCGGCATGCTGGTCCTCGCCATTGCGTGCGTGTGCTATGCGCTGTCGCTGCGGCTCGACTTCATGACCGGCATCGAGGCAGGCGTGCTGTTCGGGACGATGGCGGCCCTGCACCTCGCCCACGGCTGGCGAGGCCTCGTCGCGATGCGCCTGCCGCTCGTGATGCTGGCACTGTCGATGCCTCCACCCGGATTCGTGGTGGAGACGCTCACGAGCGCGGTGCTCGATCGCACCGTCACCGTGGTCGTCGCGCTGCTGCAGTTGTGGTGGCCGATGGTGACGAGCAACGGGTACATCATCACGATGCCCGAGAGCCACGTGACCATCGTGCGGGACTGCAGCGGGATGAGCAGTTTGTTCCTCATCGCGCCGCTTTCGCTGTTGCTCCTCGAGCCCTACCGACCCTACGGCACCGTGCGCCATGCGATGCTCGGCGCCTTTGCCCTCGCGCTCGCGCTCGCCACCAACACGGTGCGCGTGCTCGTCTCGGCCGTGCTGGAGAACGCAGGCGTCGAGGGCGCACTCGACGGCCCCTTGCACGATGCCCTCGGGATCGCGGGCCTCGCGCTCGCGGCAGCATGGCTCCTCTGGGTCGCGCGGTTCGCCGCGCGCTCGCATGCGCGCGCACGCTCCGCACAGGGAGGTTCGCGATGAACCGCTGGCTCGGCGCGTTGCTGTTGCTCGCGTGCACGGCCACTGCCGTGAACGTGCCGCGGCTCGGCACCGGATCGATCGACCTCGATGCGCTGCGCACGTCGATGAAATCGCTCGCACCGGGCCTGGCAGAAGCGAAGTTTGCGCCGGACCCGATGCTGCCCGAGGACTACGTCTACCTGGTGGGCGAGGGTTCGCTTCTCTCCGCCTACGTTGCCTACTACCCGGAACAACGCATGGGGGCGAAGGCACCGCATCCGCCCACGCTGTGCTACGCGACACAAGGCTGGTCGACCAGCCCTGTGGAAAAGTGGAAAGTTCGCATCGGCGAGGCCGAGGCCGTGGTGCAAACCCTGATGGTCCAGATCGGCGAAACGCGTCGATTGGTCGTCTACTGGGAACACCAACTCGGCGAAGTCCCCGTCGCAAAGCAGGTCGCGAGGTCGATTTACGAGCCGCTGGACCGGCTGATGGCTCGGCGCACGGACCTTGCGTGGATCCGGCTCGAGTTCCGTCCCGAGGCCGGCACGTTCTCGAGGGCGACGGTGGACCCGATTGTGGAGAACCTCTGCCGCGCCGTCGCGGCCGCGATGGGCGCTCGCGCGCCTTGACGGCCCAGCGCAAGGGAACCGTGCGCTGCACCAGCGTGCAAAGGCCGTTGCTGCGTACTAGTGCGGGTTGCGCTTGCGAGATGCGGCGGCTAGAAGAACGCCCCGGAAGTGCAGTCCAGCGGTCAGATTTCTGGCTGCAACCCAGGAGAAACCAACATGAGTCTCTGCAACCGTTACACCCTCGCTTTTGTCGTTGCCATTGCCGTCACCACCGTCATGGCATTGGCCCAGAATCCCCCGATCATGCTGCCCGACACCCCGGGCGCACTGTCCTCCGGTGGCGGCTCGAATCCCACCCCGGAGCCGGCCACGATGGCGCTGCTGGCCCTCGGAGCCGCGGGCATCGGCTTCAGCGCACGCAAGCTGCGCAAGAACAAGGGCAACTGATCCCTCGTCTGCGCCGCGCGACACG
>JBEATZ010000414.1:0-4732 GCA_041161695.1 Planctomycetota bacterium
TGCGCACCGTGGCCGAGCTGCGCTGGTGAGGCCGCACGCCGTTCAGCTGCGCAGCGTGCTGGAGATCGTGGTGTCGCGCGGCGCCACCGAGGCCTCGTCGCCGTCGAGTTCGTCGGGGCTCGTCTCCAGCAGCATGTGGTAGGTGCAGTGGTGGTCGCCCGTGCCGCGCTGGTCCAGCCACGCGGTGAGGGCCGGCAGGAGGCGCAGGTATTCGCCGAACATCGCGTCCACGTCGCGCTGACCTGGTTCCGCCACGTGCACGATCTTGACGAGGGCACAGCCCTGCGGCCCCGGCACGTGGAAAGCAGCCGCCAGGTGGACCTGGCCGGTCCGCTGGTCTGCCTCGGTGTCCGGGACGAGTTCGAGCCCTGCCCAGGACAGGTGGTCCTTGAGGGTCGACCGCATGATGCGGCGCAGCAGGGCCCGCGCGGCCAGGGGGTCGCGGCAGAGGGAGAGGAAGTGGCGTTGGAGGTGTTCGATCATGGTTCCACCCTTCCCTGTGCACGTGCAGGGGCAGGTTTCTCGGCCGGCCCGCGCACGGTGAAACGCTTCCCACCCCATTCCGGACTCGCCCTGCGCCCGGCCGCGTATGCGGTCGCTGCCCACTCTTTCCCGATTTCGCATTGCCTGTTGTTCTCCCTGTCCGGGAAGCGGCTTGCACCACCAGTCAGGTGGTTCGTGTTCCCACGAGGCTCCGCAAGGGGGTTCGAGTGCAGCGAGGCAGGAACAACACCGGGGGAAGTGACACGGCGCCGGGCACACCCGGATGGTCCATCGCCGAGTTGCCACCGAACGAGGACGTGCGACTGGAGGTGCTCCGTCGCTACGCACTCCTGGACACCCCTCCGGAGTCCTCCTACGACGAGATCACCGGCCTGGCAGCCAGGATCTGCGGTGCGCCGATCGCGCTGATGGTGCTGGTGGACGACCGCCGGCAGTGGTTCAAGTCGCGCGTTGGCCTCGACGCCACCGAGACCCCCAGGGAACAGGCGTTCTGCGCACACGCGATCCTCGGCCGCGAGCTGTTCGTCGTGGAAGACGCCCACGCCGACCCACGGTTCGCCGGGAATCCGCTGGTGCTTGGCGAGCCCCACGTCCGGTTCTACGCCGGTGCGCCGCTGGTGAATGCCGAGGACCTGGCACTGGGGACGTTGTGCGTCATCGACCGCGTGCCGAAGCAGCTGACCGAACTGCAGCGCCGGTCGCTGGAGGTGCTGGCCCACCAGATCGTCGTGCAGATGGAGTTGCGGCGCACGCAGGCGCAGCTCTGCTCCAGCGTGGAACGAGCGCGGCAGCTGTCCGCAGTGGTGGAGCAGACCGGGGACATCGTGCTGATGACCGACCGCGATGCCCGGATCGTCTACGTCAACAAGTCCTTCGAGACGCAGACCGGTTGGCGGTCCCACGAGATCATCGGCAGGACTCCGGGTGTGGTCAGGGCCGACCTGCAGGGCACCGAGGAGTTGAGCTGCGATGCGGTGGTGGAGCAGTTGCAGTCAGGGGAGATCTACCGCGGCACCATGCTGCACAAGCGCAAGGACGGGACGACCTTCCGCGGTGAGCACACGATCACGCCAATCACCGATCCCACCGATGGCCGCGTGTACTTCGTGTCGGTCTGCAGGGACATCACCGAACGGGAACGAGCGGAGGTGCAGGACGCGGAGCTGCGGTTGGCAGCCGAAGTCCAGAAGCGCCTGTACCCGCAGGCGCCTCCCGGCATCGAGGGATTCGACATCGCGGGCATGTGCATGCCCGCCAGCCAGACCTGCGGCGACTACTACGACTACGTGCCCTTGCAGGACGGCACCCTGGGGCTGGTGGTGGGAGACATGTCAGGTCACGGCTTCGGGCCGGCGCTCATCATGTCGAGCACCAGGGCCTTCCTGCGCAGTCTCCTCCTCACCGGCCACACGCCGCGCGACACCTACCGTCACCTTGCGTGCTGGCTCTCGCCGGACCTGGCCGACGACGCCTTCATGACGTTGCTGACCGTGTTCCTGGACCCCGTCAGTCGCCAGATCTGCCATGTCAACGCCGGCCACAGTCCCGGCTTCGTGCTGGATCAGCACGGCGCACTGCGCTTCGACCTTGGCGTTTCCGGACCGGCGCTGGGACTCTCCCCGAACTGCAGCTACTTCTGCTCCCGCCCGAGGCAGCTGCAGACGGGCGACACCATCGTCCTCGTCAGCGACGGCATCACCGAGGCGAGGTCGCCGGCCGGGGACCTGCTCGGTCGGGATCGACTGGAACGAATCGTTGCGAGGCACTGCCAGCTTCCCGCAGTGGCGATCCTGGAGCGCGTCCGCGAGGAACTCGTGGCCCACACGGGCGGCTGCGATCGCGAGGACGACCAGACCATGGTGGTCTGCCGCGTGCTGGAGCAGGGTCCGAAACGAGCCCTCTGGGCGCTGCGAGCCGAAGCCGGTCGCGCGTGCTGCGCGGCGGCCCCCGAAGCCTCCACCTGAGGAGGATGCAGGCGCGGACGGGCGCGTTGAACCTCTGCCCCACCCCTCCTCGTTGTCCTCGGCGTGGGGGGCTGGCATGATCCGTCACCCCCGATTCCGGGCTCGCCCGGCCCAGAGACCCCTCCCGACCGCCATGAAAGCCACCCTCTCCGGCCTGCTCTTCCTCCTCGCTGCCCCCCTGTTCGCCCAGGACGACAAGGTGACCCTCACCTCCGGCGAGGTGCTGGAGGACTGCAAGGTGCAGAGCTTCGACATCCGCGAGCTCAAGTACGTGCCCAAGAGCGGCGGCGCGACCTCGGTGAGCACCGACCGCGTGGCCAAGGTCGAGCTGGGCAAGTTCGCGGACACCTACCGCCGCGGCGTCTCCGCCAAGGACGGCAACCTCTACATGCCCGTGGCCCGCGACCTCGTGGGCGACAAGAACGTGCTGATGGCGCAGTTCGGCTTCATCGCCGCCGCCAATGCCTACCTCGATGCCGGCATGGAAGTAGAGGCCTTCGGCGCCCTCGACGAGCTGCAGAAGGCGATCCCCGAGGCCGGCACCGTGGCGGATGTCTACCGCCTGAAGTTCGAGACCTACGCCGGCCGTGGCCCCCGTGGCGCCCAGAACGCCCTTGCCGTTGCCAACAAGTACCAGGCGGAGGCCACCAGCAACGCCTGGCCGCAGGGCCTGCAGATCGAGGCCGAGTTCCTCGCCACCCTGGCGGGTGGCATGGACGGCTCGATGCAGAAGCCGGCCTTCCAGTCCAAGCTGCGGGAGATCGTGGGCCGTTCCGCCGGCTCGTTCCCGTTCGTCGCCAACCGCGCCAACGTGCAGCTCGCCAACAGCCTGCGCGAGACCAAGGACGCGGAGGGCGCCCGCGCGATCTACACCGACCTGATGAGCAAGGAGTCGGTGGACGACAACACGCTGGCCGGCGCCTACCTGGGCCTCGGCATGCTGGACCTCGAGTCCGGCGACGCCACCAAGAAGGAGGTCTTCAAGGAAGCCCTCCTGAAGTTCCTGCGCGTGCGCGTGATCACCAAGGACAGCTGGCCCAGCCTGCAGGCCGAGGCGCTCTACCATGCCATGCTGGCCGCCGAGAAGTGGGGCGGCGAGGACTCGCGCATCATCAGCGGCCGCTGCCGCTACATCCTGGTGAACGAGTACCCGAACAGCGAGTGGGCCGAGCGCGCCAAGAACAAGTGATGCGCGCGGGGCTGCAGTGACCGCTCCCGGCGCAGCCCCTGCTGGTGCACCCGCGCGGGCGCCCGTGCCCGACCTCGCCTCGGCGCCCGGACGGCTCAACAACTTGCTGTTCTGGCTCTTCTGGGGCACCTTCGGCCTCGCTGCGCGGCTCTGGTTCCGCGTGCGCGTCGAGGGCCGTCCTGCGCTGCAGGGCGCGTGCGTGCTGGCGCCCAACCACACGTCCTACCTCGATCCCATCCTGCTGGGCGCGGTGCTGCCGCGGCGCGTCACCTTCCTCATGACCGAGGTCATCTGGCGCTCGCCGCTGATGGGGTGGTTCTACCGCTGGAACAAGGCGATCCCGGTCTCGGTGCGCAACGGCAACCGCGAGGCGCTGCGCGCAGCACGCTCGGTGCTCGAGCAGGGTCGCGTGCTGGGGATCTTCCCCGAGGGCGGCATCAGCCGCGACGGCGGCTTGCTGCTGGGCAACCCCGGCGCGGTGAGCCTCGTGCTCGCCGCCGGCGTGCCCATCGTGCCGGTGGGCATCGAGGGCGCGCACGCTGCGTTCCCGGTGGGCGCGTGGTTCCCGCGGCCGCGGCGCATCACGATCCGCTTCGGCGAGCCCATCCTGCCGGCGGAGGTCGAGGCGCTGGCCGCGGACCGCAAGGCACGGCTGCAGGCCGCCACCACGCACATCATGCGCCGCATCGCCCGGCTCAATCGCACACGCGCGCGCGAGGACGAACTGGCCGCACCGGCTGCCGCGAACTGAGCCGACGCGATTCCGTGCTCGCGCGTGTCCGATTGCGTGACGCCCGTTCCCCTCGGCATGCAGGAGTCCCACCGACGATCGCACCCGGAAGGGCGGGGCGAGGATGTCGGATGCACGTGAGGAAGAGCTGGCGGAGCGGGTCCACCGCGAGGTGCTGCGTTTCCTGCAGCGCTGGAACGACCCGGTCACCGTGGCACGGATGGAGGACTTCGCGCAGGAGGCTGCGTGGACGTCCATCCGCCTGCTGCCGCGGCTGCGCGATCCCTCGCGAGCGGGCGCGGTCGCTCGCACGGTGGCGCGCCGCCTGAGGGCGCGCGCCTGCGC
>JBEATZ010000473.1:0-4192 GCA_041161695.1 Planctomycetota bacterium
AGCCGCGGTCGAAGCGGTGCACGGCCCCTTCGTGCTCGAACGCGATCACGTTTGCCGTGCCACCTGCCGGCATGAGCTGCCCGAGGTTGCAGTTGATGCCGGCATGGCGGATGCCGAGCGCGAGCGCGTCGTCGACCATCTGCACCTGCAGTCCCTTCACGCTCGAGGGCGAGGGGTACGGAGTCTGGTTGCCCGGCGGCGTCGCACAGGCCGTGGCGAGCGCGGCAACGAACCAGCAGGACCAGCGCGGGATACGCACGCGCACAGGGTACGCGATCGGGTCAGAACGGCGCGAGGTCGACGTGGAGGTCGATGCGGTTGGAGGAGCCGATGGCCCCGGTGGCCGGGACGATGAACCCGGCATCGACGGTGAAGTTGCTCACCAGCGTGGGCGGCAGCGCCAGCGACAGGCGGGCTGTGGTGCCCTGCACGGGCGGGAACACGTAGATGGTCGTCACCGGCACGGGCAGTTCGAGCATGCAGGCCGGGTTCTGGGGCAGCGGCGTCGCGGTGAGCGGCGGGAAGTCGAACCCTGCGACCCACACCTGCTGCGGCTGTGCCCCGAGCACGACCAGTTCGAGCGTGCCGCCCGCCCGTGCGGTGCCGTCGATGGTGAGGAGCACGGGTGCGCAGTCGGCAGGACCGCGTTCGGCAAAGGGGGCGACGGGCAGGAAGGTGATCGAGTCGCCCTGGGCCTGCTGCAGCGCCGCGAGGCAGGGCTGGCCGTTCACGGTCGCGAAGGTGAGGCCGCCGGCGAGGCCGCCGTTCGGGTTGGGCAGTTCGCCTGCGAGCCCGGTGTCGCCACTGCGGGTCCACACCACCTGGCCCAGCTGCGCGGGCGCGAGGTCGAGCACCGTGATGCGCGTTGCGCCCGTGCCCGTGCAGGTGAGTGCGTCCTGGTGGTGCACGGCCAGCAGCCAGTTGCCGTTGTGCAGGAAGCACGCGGCGCCATAGGTGCCGGTGGGGCTCGGGATCAGCGGCGTGGCCGTGCGCACTGCAGTCAGCATGCGCAGGTCGACGAGCCACTCTTCGATGCCGCTCGCCGTGTCGCTCACGTACACGAGCACGCGTTCGTCGGGAGCCGTCGTCGTCAAGGGCCGGGCTGCCACCGCGCGCACCACGGAACCGGTTGCTGCGCCGCCGAAGCCGGTGAGGGCGATGGAGCCCGTCCACTGCTCGCTCACCGCATCGAGCACGTGCAGGTTGCCGCCTTCGTCGCCCCACAGCGTGGCGGCACGCGTGGCGTTGGTCACCGAGTCGGTCCACGCCACGCCCTCGCCGTCGCGGTGGCCCCAGATGCTGTTCATCACCATCCCCGGTGCGTGGGGCATCGTGCGGTAGCTGGCCGCGACCGGTGCGTTGCCGAGGTCGCCGTCGAAGACGGAGACCTGCTGGGCAGCGGGGCCCGGGGTCACGCCATTGGCGCGCGAGACGAACCACTTGGTGCGCGGGCCTGCACTGCCGGGCACGGTCACCGCGGCCACGCCGAGCACGCGCGTGTCCGGCGGCGACACCTGGTTGGTGACGTCGAACGGCGCGGCCATCGTGCTGCAGCCGATGCGACCGAGCGGCATCGACACGAGCGATGCCTGTGGACTGCCGCATGCCTCCGCCGTCTGTGCCCGCGCGGGTGCGACCGCGAGGAAGAGCAGCAGGCTCGCGGTGCGGCACGCGAGGCCGAGGACGCCGGGGCGGGGCATGGGGGAGCCGGAGGATCCATGGGCGGCGGGCAACTCGTCAATCCCACCCGCGCCGCGGTTAGGCTGCGGCCATGGCAGACATCCTGCTGGTTGCGCTCAACAGCAAGTGGATCCACGCCTCGTTCGGCGTCCGGTACCTGCGCGCCAACCTCGGTCCGTTGCGTGAGCGCAGCACCATCCTCGAGTTCGAGGTGAGCCGTCGCGCCAGCGACGTGGCCGAGACCATCCTCGCGCAGCAGCCGCGCATCGTGGGCATCGGCGTGTACGTGTGGAATGCCGTGCTCGTGCGCGAACTCGTGCAGGTGCTCAAGCGCGTGGCGCCCCACGTGGTGGTCGTGCTGGGCGGTCCCGAGGCCTCGCACGAGACCGACGAACAACTCGCCTGCCAGCTCGCAGACCATGTCGTCACGGGCGAGGCCGACCTCGCGTTTGCCGCCCTCTGTGCCGACCTGCTCGCCGGCAGGCCGGCTCCGCGACGCATCGCCGCGGCCGTTCCCGATCCCACGCAACTCGTGCTGCCCTACGACGAGTACACCGACGAGGACCTGCGGCACCGCATGGTGTACGTCAGGCCTCGCGCGGCTGCCCGTTCACCTGCGAGTTCTGCCTCTCCTCCCTCGACGATGGCGTGCGTCGCGTGCCGCTCGAGCCGTTCCTCGCTGCCATGCAGCAGCTGTTCGAGCGCGGCTTGCGCAACTTCAAGTTCGTCGACCGTACCTTCAACCTGCACGTGCCCACGGTGCAGGCGATCCTGCGCTTCTTCCACGCGCGCCAGTGCGAGGGGCTGTTCCTCCACTTCGAGCTGATTCCCGACCGGCTCCCCGACAGCCTCAAGCCCGACATCGCGGCGTTCCCGCCGGGCATGGTGCAGTTCGAGGTGGGCATCCAGACCTTCGACGAGGCCGTGGCCGCCCGCATCGCCCGCAAGCAGGATGCCGCGAAGATCGAGGAGAACCTCCGCTGGCTGCGTGCCCACACGGGCGTGCACCTTCACACCGACCTCATCGTGGGCCTGCCGGGCGAGGACCGCGCCACCTTCGCGCGCGGTTTCGACCGCCTGTGGGCCCTGCGGCCGCAGGAGATCCAGGTGGGCATCCTCAAGCGCCTGCGTGGTGCGCCCATCAGCCACCACGACCATGCGTGGGGGATGGTCTACAACCCGGAGCCTCCCTACGAACTGCTGAGGAACAGTGTGCTGTCATTCGAGGACATGCAGGAGATGAAGCGCTTCGCCCGGTACTGGGACCTGGTCGCCAACAGCGGCAGGTTCCCGGCCACGCTGGATCTGATGCTGGCAGCGCCCTCGCCCTTCGAGGCGTTTGCCGCCTTCGGCCGCGACGTGCACGCATGGACTGGCGCCACGCACGGCATCGCCCTCGGTCGCCTCGGCGAGTTGCTGTTCCGCCACCTGTGCGAGACGCGAGCCCTCGACCGCGACGCGGCAGGGCGCGCCCTCGCCGCGGACTGGCGCCATGGCGGCCGCCACGAGTGGCCCGAGTGGCTGCAGTCGTGGATGGTCGCAGGCGACGACGACCGAAGGCACCTGCAGCAGCCCGTGAACCGCCGTGCGCTGCGCCAGCACCGCCACCTCGGCGCCGTCGCATCGTCGCAACCCACCGATCCCCAACCCCGCTCCGCGAGGACACCATGAACCGCTCCCTCATCGCATCCCTGTTGTTGTCCGCAGGTTCGCTCGCGACGCTCGCGTTCGCGCCTGCCGACCGCATCGTCTTCACCCAGGCCGGCTTCTCCATCGACGTGCTCGACAGCGTGCTCGGGAACGAGCCGTTCCAGCCGTTGATGATGACGATGCCCGCCTCGGACGGCTTCGCGCCCAACGTGAACGTGCAGGTGCAGCCCTATCCGGATGGCCTCGATGCCTACCGCAAGCTCACCCTCGCGCAGTTCGAACAGTTCGGCCTGGAGCTGATCCAGGAGCGCGAGATCTCCGCCACCACGCTCGTGTTCGAGTACGCGGGGAAGATGCAGGGCCTCGACCTCCACTTCTATGCGCGCGCCGTGCACCGCGACGGGCGCATCCACCTCGCCACCGGCACGTCGCTCGCCAAGCAGTGGGAGAAGGCTGGCCCCGCGCTCAGGGCCTGCGTGGACAGCCTGGAGTTGCCGCGCAGCGACCTGAAGGGCGACGGCGCAACGGACGGCAAGGGCGGCCTCGCACCCGGCAAGCAGTCGAAGTGATGGTTGGGCGCGCGAGCGCCGTCATGGGTGCCGATCGCCGCGGATCAGGACCTTGAGCCGCCTTTGCGATTGCTCGCGGGCCCTGCGCGAGAAGATCGCGAACGGGGTGGCCAGCAGCACTCGCAGGTCCCCTACAAGGGTCCTCGATGCCAGCCATTCGAGGTCGCTGCGGACCTTCGACGGAACGAGGACCTGGCGATAGACCATGGTCGGATCCGGCACGTGGGCGAGCACTTCGTCCTCGGCCAGGAACGCGAGCTGGGTCGGGCCGGTCAGTCCGGGACGCACCGCGA
>JBEATZ010000005.1:0-4186 GCA_041161695.1 Planctomycetota bacterium
GCAAGGTGCTGCACCACGGCGCAGCCGATGACGCCACCACCGACGACGACGATGTCCGAGGTACGGCTCATGGATCAGGGGCGAGGATTCCAGCGAGCAGCAGGTTCGCGCGCAAGCCGCAGGCGGATTCCGCCCGGCTGCGGTGCGGACACGGTCACTCCTCGTGCTGCTCGCCGGGCGCCACCCACTCCCGCTCGACGAAGCGGGGCGGCAGCGCCGAGTGCACCCGCGCCCCGTCGCCGACCCAGAGTTCCTCCGTGCCCGTGCATGCGCCCTCGCGCCAGTGCATCTGCACGAAGTAGGAGAGCTGCTCTCCCGCGTTGCTGGTCCGGTGCCTCGGCACCACGGCCGGGTTGACCACCAGCATGCTGCCGCTGCGCACGAAGCGGATGCGCTCGGCGCCACGCGGGTGCACGAGACGGTGGTGCATGTGGCCGGCCACGATGGCGCGGATCCGGAAGCCGAGGTCGCGGATGCGGGGCATCGCGATCGCGAGGTCACGGTCGCCCCAGTCGCCGCCCGGCTTGCCGAAGTCCTTGCCGTAGATCTCGTCCGAACGGTCCGACAGGCCCAGCGGGCCGTTGTGGGCGAGGATCACGAGGTCCTGGTATGCGGCCTTGCGCGCGGCCTCGACGATGCGGACCGCGGACTGCCGCATGGTGTGGAAGCCGTAGAGTTCCTCGTAGACCTCCGCGGCGCGCAGGCTCGGTCCGCCCCAGGAGAACGGTCGCGCCCCCACCACCGAGATGCGTGCCTCGTGCACGTCGCGCACGCGGTATGCCAGGTGGTCCTCCCCCAGCGCCTCGAGGGACTCGCGCAGCGCCGCGGTCACCTTCTTGGTGCTGCAGCTCTGCCAAGCGTCGTGGTTGCCGAGCATCACGGCCTTGGGCGCAGCCGTTTGTGCGATGTCGCGTACCTGGGCGGGATCCTCGTCGCCGAGGTCGCCCACGAAGAGGGTGAGTGCGGACTGCGACTCCTCCACGAAGCGACGATCCGTCGCACCCCAGTTGCGGTGGACGTCGCCAACGATCGTCAGTGTCGCGACGCCCTTGCTCATGGATGCCACCCTACGTGGTCCCGGTGACGGTGTCACGTGAAGGAACGCGCGATCAGGCCTCGATCAGGCCGTGACGCACCAGCTTCTCGCGATACGTCGTGCGCGGCACGCCGAAGAGTTCCGCAGCGCGCGTGAGGTTGCCGCCTGCCTCCGCCAGCGTGCGCTGCAGCGCCAGCTTCTCCTGCGCCTCGAGTCGCTCCTTCCAGGTGCTCCCTGCAGCGGGCTCCGGCGCGGCACCGGTCACGGGTGCGGAGGGAGCCGGCTGCCGACGGTCCAACTCGAGGTGCCTCGGGAGGATCGGCCCGCCTGCGGCGCGCAGCGCTGCGCCCTTCACCACGTGCCTGAGCTCGCGGATGTTGCCGCGCCAAGGGTTCTGGCGGAGCTGCGCCATTGCATCCGCGGTCACCTCGGGGATCTCCGCGAGCCGCAGTTCCTCTGCCGCCTCGGCGAGGAAGCGGGTGCAGAGCATCTCGAGGTCCTCGGGTCGTTCGCGCAGCGGAGGCAGCGCGATCTCCAGCTCGCGCAGCCGGTAGTACAGGTCCTCGCGGAACCGCCCCTCGTGGACCATCTTCTCCAGGTCCTGGTGCGTGGCCGCGAGGATGCGCACGTCCACCTTCACCTGACGCCGGCTGCCGATCGGGGCGACCATGCGATCCTGCAGCACCCGCAGGATCTTGGCCTGCAGGTCGAGCGGCATGTCGCCGATCTCGTCGAGGAAGATCGTGCCGCCGTGCGCCTCCTCGAAGTGGCCGCGCCGCGCCTGCATCGCGCCGGTGAAGGACCCCTTCTCGTGGCCGAACAGCATGGACTCCATCAGTTGCTCGGGGATGGCCGCGCAGTTGACCGGCACGAACGGCCCCTTGGCGCGCCGCGACAGGTCGTGCAGCGCACGCGCGACGACTTCCTTGCCGGTGCCCGTCTCGCCGCGCAGCAGCACGGTGTAGTCGGCAGGCGCATAGAGCTTCACGCGGTGCACCATGTCGGCGCATGCAGGACTGCGCGTGTCGAGCGCCCAGTGCGTTGCCGTACTCGAAGGCTGCTCGGTGCGCAGCAGGCTGGAGACGATCACGCGGTTGCCGAGCGCCGAGGCGAGCATGCGCGCGACGAATGCCATGCGCTGCAGGTCCTCGGCCGAGAGGACGGCGCCGGGCCGCGTGCAGTCGGCGTACAGCACGCCCAGGGTCTTGCCGAGCGTCTGCAGCGGCAATGCGACGGCAGCGCTGATGCCCTCGGTCCGGATGCTCTGGTACTGGCGCGCCACGGGATCGGCGGCCGCGAGCGGCACGTGCACGGGCCTGCCGCGGTCCACCACCTGGTTGACGAGCGAGCGGCTCACGCGGAAGGGACGGCGGTCCTCGGGCCGCGAGAGGTGGTGCAGTTCCTCCGCTTCGCCGAGGCTGTCGCCGGTGAGCATCACGCACACGCGATCGGCGCCCGTCGCCCTGAGGATGGCCTGCTGCGCAGCCGCGATCATCCGGTCGGCGCCCTTCAGGCCCTCGAGGTGGTCCGCCATCTCCATGAAGGTCTGGTACCACTGCCCCACGGGCGTGCCGGGCCCCAGCACCAGCGCACCCGGGTCGAGTTCGACCGTCGACTCCTCACCGACTTCCGGTCGCCAGCGCAGCCGCACGAGCGCGGGGCCGAGGTTGAGCACGTCGCCGTCGAGGAACGGCTCGAACCGCGCGCCGACGCTGCCGGTGGCGCAGCGCACAGGGAAGGGCAGGCCGGGTTCGGCGCGCACCCGCAGCCGACCCTGCCCGTCGATGGCGACCTCCAGCACGCGGCCGTGCACCTGCGGCAGGTCGATGGCCACCTCGCACCCCGCCTTGGGGGTGCCGATCCAGAAGGACTCGGCGGCCAGTTCGAGTTCGCGGTGGCCGTTGCGGTCGGTGAGTTCGAGGAGGACGGGCATCGTCGGTTTCTCGACAATAGCACCTCCTTCAAGGGTCGTTCGTCGACTTTCCGACTGCAGGGGGCGTCGGGCGAGGCCGCAGCGTAGGATGCCCCGCGCGGTCGCGAGCATGAAGGCAACCCAGCCACAGCACCCATGAGCCAGACGGCCCCATCGCATCGGGACGGCGACCGGCTCCTGGGCGCCTCGGCCTCCCGCACCCTGTTCCTGCGGCACCCCCCGGGCGGGACCCCGGAGGTGTGGAAGCTGTTGCTGCGCGGCTCCCTCGCCGACGCGGAGCGTGAAGCCCGCCTGACGACGCACCTCACCCCCCTCGGGGTGGCGCAGTGCCTCGGCGCCGCGCTCGACCCGACCTCCGGCCGGCCGTGCGTGCGCACCGTCGCGCACGGCACCGACCTGCACGCGCTCATGGGCAGGCAGGGCGCGCTCCCGGCCACGGAGGCCTGCCGCATCGTGGCGCGCGCGGCCGAGGTGGCCCATGCACTGCACCAGCACCGCAGCCCGGAACTGCCGAGCGGCATCGTGCACTGCGACCTGAAGCCCTCGAACCTGCTCTGGGACGGCGCCGAACTCCGCGTCCTCGACCTCGAGCACGCACGCCCGCTGGGAGGCAGCGCGGCACCGGGCAGCTTCACCGGCGGGACCATCGGCTTCGCCCCGCCCGAGGCCCATCGAGGCGCTGCGCCCACGCCGGCATTCGACGTGTACGCGCTGGGCGCAACGCTGGTGCAGCTGCTCACGGGAGGCTGTGCGCAGGTGCGGTGCCTGGCAGGCAGCGACCCTCGCGTGGTCGACCTCGCGCTCGCCTGCATGCACGAGGACGCGGCGCGCAGGCCGGCAGCGAACGAACTCGCGCGGGAGTTGCAGCAGGCAGCAGAGCGGCTGCAGGAGGATCCGGCCGAGCACGCGCTCGACCTCGCGCTGCGCGGCCGCACGGAAGACGCCATCGCGGCCGCACGCGGACTCGCCGATGCCGGCCGCAGGCAGGCGATCACGGACCGCGCGCGCAGGCTGCAGGCGCTGCGGTCCCGCAGGCAGCCACCCACCGAACCATGCGCCGACGGATCGCTGGCCGCGATCACCCGCGAGGTCCGCGCGCTCGATGCGTGGCTCCGGCGAGTGCCCCGCGACCAGGCGCTGCTCGCCTTGCGCGAGGGCGCGAGGGCGAGGGCCATGGCCGCGCTGATGGCGTCGCCGGAACTCGCACAGGGTCTCGC
>JBEATZ010000012.1:0-6297 GCA_041161695.1 Planctomycetota bacterium
GCATGCAGCGCGTCGATGCAGGCGTCGAGCGATGGGTGGGAGTGCGCCTTCTGCTCCTCGAGCCACAGCACGCGATCGGCGACCTCGCGCACGAGCCGCCGGTCGTGGGTCACGATCACCACGGTTCCGGGGTACTCCTTGAGCGCCTGTTCGAGGCCCTCGGTGCCCGCCACGTCGAGGTGGTTGGTGGGTTCGTCCAGGCACAGCAGGTCGAAGGTCGACCGCGTCATGCGCGCCAGCGACAACCGCTGCTTCTCGCCGCCCGACAGGTCGGCAACCGGCTTCTCCACGTCGTCGCCGCAGAAGAGGAACAACGCGAGGTGGTCGCGCAGCTGCTTCTCGTCGACGGTGCGGTCGAGCTCACGCAGGGCGTCGAGCACCGTGCCGGATGCCGGCAGGTCGTTCTTCTCCTGGCTGAAGTAGCCGATGCGCATCGTCTGCGCGCGGCGGATCGTCCCGGCTGCAGGAGCACCCTGACCGGCGATCAGCCGCAGCAACGTGGTCTTGCCGGCGCCGTTGCGGCCGAGGAGCGCGACCACCTCGCCGTACTGGATGCGGAACTCGGCCCCGTCGAGCACGCGCTTCTGGCCGCCGGCCAGCACGACCAGGTTGTCGGCCTCGACCACCGTCTGGCCAGCCAGGCCCTTGCCGCCGCCGAACTTGAGACGCATCTGCGCGCGGGATCCGCGCGGCTTCTCGATGAGCTGCAGGCGTTGCAGCCGCTTGAGCCTGCCCTTGGCCTGCGCGCTCTTCTGGCCCGCCATGTTGCGACGGATGAAATCCATCTCCTTCTCGACGAACTCGCGCTGGTTCTTGTGCGCGCGCGTGAGCGCGAGCAGTGCCGCGTCGCGCTGCTGCGCGTAGTGCGTGAAGTTGCCCTTGAAGCGATTGGCGACGCCGTCGGCGACCTCGACGATCGAAGTCACGGCGCGGTCGAGGAAGTCGCGGTCGTGGCTCACCACCAGCACGGCGCCGGGATAGCGCTGCACGAAGTCCTCGACGAACTCGATGCCCTGCAGGTCGAGGTGGTTGGTGGGTTCGTCGAGGATCAGCAGGTCTGCAGGCGTGGTCATCAGCACGGCCAGCTGCACGCGCGAGCGTTCGCCGCCGCTGAGCACCGACACGTCCTTGCCGAGGTCGCCGGGGTCGAAGCCGAGGCCGCCCAGCACCTTCTCGACGCGGTGCACGCGGTCGTAGCCGCCGCCCGACTCGAACGCTGCCTGCAGCGTGCCGTACTCGGCGAGCGCGCGCTCGTCGCCTGCTGCCATCGCGGTCTCGAGCTCGCGCATGCGCTGCTCCAGGGCGCCGTGCTCGCCGGTACCCAGCATCACGAACTGGCGCACCGTCGTGCCCTCCGGCATCCGGGGCATCTGCTGCCCGAAGGCGATGCGAAGGTTGCGGCGGCAGTTGCGCTGGCCGAGGTCGGCATCGTCCGTACCGGCGAGGATGCGGACCATCGTCGTCTTGCCGGCACCGTTGTCGCCCACGACGCCGATGCGGTCGCCCTCGTCGACGCGCAGCGAGAGACCCTCCAGCACCGGGAACTCGCCGAACCGGCGCGTGACGTTCTCCAGCGTGACGAGGGTCATGGCAGCAGCTGCGGACTAGGTGTCCGCCATCACGCGGTACTCGACGGCCTTCTGCCTGCCCGCGTGCACGAACTCGACGAAGAGCGAGCGCTGGCCGCGGCCTGCCTCCAGCAAGTTGGTGCCGGTGGTGAGCAGATCCCTGGCAGTGCGGATCGGGCGGCCGTTGAGCGCGGTGACCACGGCGCCCGCGGGGATGCCGAAGCCCTCGAGTTCCTTCGGCATCCGCGCGAGCCGGAAGCCCCAGTACGCCGTGCCGTCCTCGGTCTTGCCGGAGGCAGGATCGCCCAGCGTGTCGCCTGCGAGCGCTTCGCCCACGCGCCTGGCCAGAGCCGTGCGTTCCTCGGACGGGTACAGCGCGTAGAGCGCCTCGGACAGCCTGCGGATCGGCGGGAACACGGCCTTCGTCACGCTCGTGAGCCACGTGTCCCACGCGGCATCGGGGGCGTCGGCGGCAGGCTGCTTGATCGTGGCCGGCGCCAGTGCAGCCATCAGGCCGCGCGCCTCGGTGCGCGCGCGTGCATCGCTGCCGCGCAGGATCCCGACGATGCGCGGCATGGCCGGCTCGAGCCAGCCCTTGGCGAGATCCGGGCGCACGAGGAACACTTCCTTCAGGAACCACAGCGCCTGCGCCTGGTCGATCGGCTCGCCCACGTCGAGCATCTGGAAGAATGGCGTGAGGTTGACCACGTACAGGTGGTCTGCCTCCACGGGCACGCGGGTGATGCCCATCGCCTTGGCGGCCGGGCTGCCCACGGCAGGCATGCTGTCGAGCAGTGCCTTGCGCTGTTCCTCGCCGAGGTCGCCGAACGTCCTGCCCACGTGGGCGCGGATGAAGGCGATGGCGCGCGGGTACGCCTTCTGGCGCGTGGCGCGCTCGGGCTCGCCCGGGATGTGCGCGATGAGGTTGCACACGTGGCCCGGCTCGGCGCAGAAGAACATGCCGAAGAACGCGAGGTCGCGTTCGTCCGCGTTGCGGCTCTCGCGCACGATGCGCGCCAGCCAGCCTGCGTCGACCACCAGCTTGCGCAGTTCCTCGACGGCCTGCCGCCAGACCGGGTGGTCGACGGTGGTGATGCCGTTTGCGTCGAAGCCCGTCACGGCGCCGCTGCGCTCGGCCTGCTCGCGCAGGATGCGCAGTTGCTGGAAGACGGCATCCGGGGCGGCCACGATGCCGTTGCAGGCGCGGAACGGGGTGAGTTCGTCGCGGTTCGGGTAGGCGACCAGCTGCTTCTCCTGTGCAGGGAGCGCAAGGAGGGTCGCGCAGAGGGCCAGGGCGAGTGCAGGGATGCGGTGCATGGCGGGTACTAGTGCGATCGCGTCCTCGTCGTAACGCGCGGCCTGCGGCTCAGCCGCCGGTCAGCGCGATCAGCTGCGGGAGGAAGTGGATGAGTGCGGCCTGACCGAGGCCGATGAGCACGCCGAGCACGAAGCCGAGGACCACGATGGACCGCAACTCGCGGTTGGCCACCTCGAGGATGATCTTCTCGAGCTTCAGCACCTCGAACGAGGCCACCTTGGACTCGACCAGCTTGGGCACGTCGAGTCCGCTCGACAAGCCGCGCTCCACCTCGTCCAGCACGTCGTCCTTGTGCACCATGATCCCGCGCACGATCGAGTTGCGCAGGTCGCGTACGCGTTCCTCGGTCAGGAAGCCGCCGATGAGGGGCAGGCTCCGCAGCTCTGCGATCTTCGGGCCGAGGCCTCGGTCCAGGACCGAGCCGAGGATCCCGTCGAAGTCGAGCTTGTTGAGGCCGCGCACGATGTCGCGGTGCTCGACCAGGTGGGTGCCCACGACCCTGCCGATGGACTTGGCGAGGTCGGCCTGGCGGCGCGGCACGAGGCCGTGCAGCCGGAAGAACAGGAACCACCGCGGCTTGAGCGGCCGGAAGATCATCTTCACGGCGATCCAGTTGGTGACCCAACCGATGATGCCGCCCAGCGCGGGGATGGCGATCCAGGTCCAGAGCTCGGCGGGGGTCATGCGGGGGGCGGGAGTATGGCCCGTTCGGCCCGGCCCGCGCAACGGCCGCGCGCGCTGGTGCCGGGGATCCCGTCGCCTATGCTCCCTCGCCCCATGCAAACGGCCGGAATGGAAACCCGACTGCACTCGGTGCTGCGCGTGCGCGACCTGGGCGGCGGCTCGTATGCCCTCGAGGTCGACGGACCGATCCCCACGACCGAGCCGGGCCAGTTCTACATGCTCCGCACGGAGCACCGCTGGCCCGTGCTGCTGCCGCGCCCGTTCTCGCTGTACGACAGCGCGCCCGATGGGTCGTGGGGCAGCTTCCTCATCAAGCCGGTGGGCGACGGCACGCGCGCACTGTGCGACCTGCGCCCGGGCGAGCGCGTGCACGTCACGGGTCCGCTCGGCAGGCCGTTCGACCTGTCCGTGCCCGATCCCCTGTGCATCGCCGGCGGCGTCGGCCTCGCTCCCTTCCTGTTGCTCGCGCGCAACCGTGCCGCTGCCGGCCAGTCGCCGCTGCGGCTGTTGTTCGGCGGCCGCAACCGTGCCGCGCTCGCGGGCATGGAGGACTTCGACGGCATCGCGCGCGTGTTCGCCTCCACGGACGACGGCAGCCACGGCTTCCACGGCCTCGTGACCAAGCTGCTCGAGGACCTCGTGGCGAAGGGCGCCGTGAAGGCCGGCGAGACGGTGTTCTGCTGCGGCCCCGACCCGATGATGCATGCCGTGGCCAAGGTGTGCGAGAAACTCGGCTTGCGCTGCTTCCTCTCGCTCGAGACCTACATGGCGTGCGGCTACGGCGTGTGCAACGGCTGCTCGGTGCGCGTGCAGGGCCCGCGGTTCAAGGGCTGGCCCTACAGCAAGACCTGCATCGAGGGCCCCGTCTACGAGACCTGCGAGCTGGCCGAGCTGCACTGAGTGGCCGCTGCGCCGGGGCGCTAGCCCGGGACCGCGTGCTGCCTCAGGTCTGCCAGACTCGCGAACTGGAGCGTGCGCTCGTGGGTGGCCTCGAGCACCACGCGGGGCGCGCAGCCGGCCTGCATCGCCTCGACCCAGCGCGAGGCGCACACGCACCAGCGATCCCCCGGCTTCAGCCCCGGGAACCCGTACTCGGGGCGCGGCGTCGACAGGTCGTTGCCCTGCTGCTTCGTGTAGGCGAGGAAGCGATCGGTCATCTCCGCGCACACGGTGTGGGCGCCGAAGTCCTCGCGCACCGTGTTGCAGCAGCCGTCGCGGAAGAAGCCCGTGAGGGGCTTCGTGCTGCAGGGCTTGAGCTCGGTGCCGAGGACGTTGCGGGCGGTGGTGGGGTTGGCCATGGCAGAAGGAGAACGGGAACTAGGTCATACGCATGTTGGATCCAAACCGCATCCACCTGCGAAGATGCGCCCATGACCTTCACTGCGAATCCCTCCATCCACATCGGCGCAGACCAGGTGCTCGCACAGCTGCGCTGGCGCTACGCGACCAAGAAGTTCGATCCCGCGCGGAAGATCCCAGCTGCAACCTGGAGCGCGCTCGAGGAGTCGCTGCGCCTCGCACCCTCGTCCTTCGGCCTGCAGCCGTGGAAGTTCTTCGTCGTCGACCATCCGGACCTGCGCAAGCAGCTCATGGCCGTGTCCTGGAACCAGGCCCAGGTCGTCGACGCCTCGCACCTCGTGGTGTTCGCCGTGAAGAAGGGCGTGGGCCCCGCCGACGCCAACCAGTTCGCCGACGCGATCATCGCCCAGCGCGGCCTCAAGCCCGAGCAGGTGGAGCCCTACCGCCAGATGATGCTGGGCTTCCTGAACCACCTGCCTGCCGGCTTCGACGTCGACGGTTGGTCCGCGCGGCAGGTCTACATCGCCATCGGCCAGTTCATGGCCTCGGCAGCCGCCCTCGGCATCGACACGTGCCCGATGGAAGGCCTCGATCCGGCCGCCTACGACCGCATCCTCGGTCTCGAGGCAAAGGGCTTCCAAACCCTCTGTGCCATGCCCGCGGGCTACCGCCACGCGGACGACGGCTACGCCAAGCTCGCCAAGGTGCGCTACTCGCTCGCCGAGATCGTCGAGCACGTCTGACGCGCCCGCAGCGGCTGCGCTTCAGTCGCAGCCCGGCTCCTCGGCCACCAGGCCGAGGTCGTTGCATGCGTTCCAGAGCATGACCATCGCCTGGCGTGCGTTCATCACCACGCAAGGCGTGAGGTCCTCGCGCCGGCTGAGCGCCTGCAGGCGGCGGTAGAGGTCGAGCAGTTCGCGTTCGTCTGCGCTCAGCGCGTTGCCGAGCAGGTCCTTGTTGGGGCTCATGATCGTGGTCCTCGGTGCTGGTTCAGTACTTGGGGCGCAGGTCCTGCAGGCGCTTGGCCTTGAGTTCGAAGCGCGGCAGCTCGCCAGCCTTCGCCAGCTCGACGTTGAAGCGCAGGCCCTCGTGGGCATCCGCGAGGTCCTTGCCCAGCTGCGCCTGCAGGCGCGGCCAGCACTCCTCCTGGTCGGGCTTGAGCTCGACCTTGACCGTGATCTCGTCCTGCACGTTGTCCACGCGCGTGATGATGATCTGGAACTCCTCGACCTCGGCGTGCTCGCGCACCACGGCCTCGACGGCGCGCGGGTACACGTTGGTGCCGCGGATGAGCTTCATGTCGTCCACGCGGCCGAGGATGCCGCCCTCGTAGATGTCGCCGGTGCGGCCGCAGCTGCAGCGCGTGTGCGGCACCTTGCAGACGAGGTCCTTGGTGCGGTAGCGGATCAGCGGGATGAAGCCGCGGCC
>JBEATZ010000035.1:0-3492 GCA_041161695.1 Planctomycetota bacterium
GACCGTCGAAACCAGCCGAGTTGGGCCCGACGCGGCGCTGGATCGCCGCGGCGACCTTGCGCTCGATGATCTGCGCCACCGAGGCGATCGGGAACACGATGAGCAGCAGCGGCGCCACCCAGAGCAGCAGGATGGCCGCGGTGATCGCGAGGCCGCCCGGGCTGTCGGTGCCCGAGAACCACCGGGCGAGCGCGTCCACGCCGTGGCCGAGTCCGTTCATCGGTCGATCTCCGGCACCACGACGTCGAACGAACCGATCACGGCAACCACGTCGGCGAGGAAGATGCCGCGCATCACCTTGTGGAAGATGCCCGAGGCACTGAACGAGCCGGTGCGGATGCGGACGCGCCAGGGCTCCTTGGCACCGCTCGACACGATGAAGTAGCCCATCTCGCCGCGCGGCGCCTCGGTGCGCACGTGCACGCGGCCCTTCGGCGGCTTGCGCAGCAGCTTGGACACCTCGGCCTGGTGCCCGCCGACCGGGTCGCTGGCCTTCTCCGCGGCAGGGGGCAGGATCTTGAGCACCTCGCGGCAGAGGCGGATCGACTCGCGGATCTCCAGCAGGCGCACCACGTAGCGGTCGTAGCAGTCGCCCACCACGCCGTGGCGGCCGGCGAAGGCCTGACCGGTCGGCACGCGCACGCCCAACTGGCCGTAGATGCCGTAGGGTTCGTCGCGGCGCAGGTCCCAGTCGACGCCGCTGCCGCGCAGGTTCGGTCCCACGAGCCCCCACGCGACGGCTTCCTGCGCCGTCACGGGCGCCACGGATGCGCACCGGTCGCGGAAGATCGTGCTGGTGGTGATGAGCTTGTTGAAGCGGACGAACTCGCGCTCGAGCTGGTCGAGGAACGCGGCGATCTCCTGCGGCGCCGTGGCGTGCAGGTCGAATGCCACGCCGCCGATCGTGACGTAGTTGTAGGTGAGCCGCTGGCCGCAGAGCCGCTCGAAGATGTCGTTGACCTGTTCGCGCTGCGCGATGCCGTGCAGGAACGGCGTGTAGGCGCCCACGTCCATCGCCATCGCTCCCACCGCCAGCATGTGGGAGCTGATGCGGTTGAGCTCTGCCACCAGCACGCGGATGCACTCTGCGCGGAAGGGAACCTTGGGCGCAGCGGGGTCCGCGGCGAGGATGCGCTCGGCGGCCACGCAGTACGCGAGGTTTGCGTTCATCGCGCAGACGTAGTCGACGCGGTCCGTGTAGGGCACGAACATCGCCCACTCCACGCACTCACCGATCTTCTCGATCGATCGGTGCAGGTAGCCGTGGTCCGGCGTGCAGTTCGCAACCACCTCGCCGTCGCTCTCGATCACGATGCGCAGCACGCCATGGGTCGCAGGGTGCTGCGGCCCCATGCTGAGCTTCATGAGCTCTCCGGCCGGGGTCGTTGCCTCGACGGTCAAGCGACACCTCCCGCGCCGCGGTTGGGACCACCCTCGAAGCGCTGGCCCTCGCGGAGGTGGGCCACGCCGTGGTACTCCGACGGGTAGACGTAGTCCTTGCGCAGCGGGTGCCCGAACCAGTCGTCGGGCGTCATGATGCGACGGAGCGAGGCATGGCCCTCGAAGGTCACGCCGAAGAGGTCGAACACCTCGCGCTCGAAGTAGATGGCGGCAGGCCACAGCTCGCTCACGCTCGGGACCGAGCAGGCCGCGCGAGGCGCGCGGACCTCGATGCGCACCTTGTGCCGGTGGCGGAGGCTGAAGAGCAGGAGCACGACGGCGATGTCATCCGAAGGCGGGACCGTGGGGTGGCCCTTCAGGTCGAAGGCCGTGAGGTCCATGAGCGCGTCGCATGCGAGCGAAGGATCGTCGCGCAGCAGCCTGGCCACGCCGCGGAGGTCGGCAGCCGGGACCGCGAGCCACGGTTCGCCATTCTCGCTCTGGAAGGTGCTCACCTGCGGGAAGACGGCCTGCACCCGGGCAGCGAGGGCATCGGGCGCCATGGCGCTCACGCCTTGCCCTCCGGAGGCTGTTGCTGCGCGATCACGATGCCCGACTTGCCGGGGTGGGCCCCGAAGTCACAGCCGGCGCCCGCGACCACGTGCGGCGTGGTCTCGCGGATGCCCAGCGTGCGGTACTTGCGCACGCGCTCGCGCAGCGCCATGACGCCGTCGATGAGCGCCTCGGGGCGCGGCGGGCAGCCCGGGATGTACACGTCGACGGGCACGTGCTTGTCGATGCCGTTGAGCACCGAGTAGCTCCACTTGCTGAACGGACCGCCGCTGTTCGCGCAGGAGCCCATGCTCACCACCCACCGCGGCTCGGTCATCTGGTCGTAGAGCAACCGCACGCGCTCGGCCATCTTGTGGGTGATGGTGCCCGCCACGATCATCAGGTCGGACTGGCGCGGCGTTGCGCGCGGGATCATGCCGAGCCGGTCGACGTCGTAGCGCGGCCCGCCTGCCTGCATGAGTTCGATGCCGCAGCACGCGGTCGCGAACAGCAGGTAGAAGAGCGAGTTCTCCTTGCCCCAGGCGAGGAACTCGTCCACGGCCGTGAGGTGGATCTGTTCGTCCTGGCGGTTGCCGGGCTTGCAGCCGCCGCTGGGGGGAAGTCCTGTTGGTCCGGCTGGTTCAGTCACGTGCACCTCCCGAGGGTTCGCGCTCCACGACACGGTCCCACTGGAAGCCGCCCGTGCGCGCCACCCAGGCAAGCCCGATTCCCAGGGCGCCGGCGAACGCCAGCACCTCGAGGAACACGACCCAGCCGTTGCCCTGGCCGATCCCACTCGAGGCAGCGCGGCAGGATGGGCAGCATCAGGGCGAGTTCGACGTCGAACACCAGGAAGGTGAGCGCCACGGTCGTGAAGCGGTTGTTGAAGCGGAACCATGCGGAGCCCACCGGTTCCTCGCCGCACTCGTAGGTGCTCAGCCTCGTCTCCGTACCCTGGATGCGATCCAGCACCCGCGTGACGAGCCGCACGATGGAGAGCGCACCCCCGACCACGAGCAGCGCGAGAGCTCCGACCACGACCACGCTCAGCCATGCCCCGTAGGGAGTGGCCGTTGCGTTTTCGGGGGTTGCGAGAGCCGCGAGCAACATGGCTGGTACGTCGCCTGGCAGCCGGAACGGGGTCGACTTTGGCGGCGAAGGATTCTAGCGATGGGTTCGCCGGGTTCCAGCGTGCGGAGGCAGACCGTGGGCGCCATGCCATGGGCTGGTATGTTCCGTCCCATGCACAGCGAGCCGGTGAGCCTCCGCCACCTCCGTCGCCTCTGCTTCGACGTGGTGCAGCGGAGCCCGACGGCGGCGGAACTCCGCAACCTCGCCGGGGCCGAACCCGGCCCCGTGGTCGAGCGCCTCGTGCGCTCCCGCGAGGCCATGTCCGCATGGTTCGAGGAGGAGTTGTTCTACTTCCTCCTGCTCGACAACTTCCGGCCGCGCGGCGACACCATCGAGCGCATTCCGGCGCGGCTGCAGCAAGGCGAGATGGACGTCCGCGGGGTGCTCGGGGAGATCCTGTTGTCGACCGGCTTCTCGTTGCGCAACCCC
>JBEATZ010000057.1:0-18721 GCA_041161695.1 Planctomycetota bacterium
GATGCTGGCGACGCCCAACGTCACGCTGCGCACCAATGCCGTCGACCACGAGCAGGTCGCGGACGAAGGCATTGGTGCGCAGCGTGACGTTGGGCGTCGCCAGCATCGCCGTCTTCAGCGCGCGCTGCATCTCGGCACCCGTGGCGTCGCCGTTCGCGTGGACGACGCGCGCCATGCTGTGTGCTCCCTCCCGCGACAGCGCGAGCTGGCCACAGGCGCGGTCGAACACCGTCCCGAGCGACTCCAGCCAGCTCAGGGCCGAGGCAGCGCCACCCGTGATCGCGCGGACCACGGCCTCGTCGGCGAGTCCTGCGCCCACGGCAAGGGTGTCCTTGGCGTGCAGGTCCGGGCTGTCGCCGGGCAGCAGCGAGACGGCGATGCCGCCCTGCGCCCACGAGGTGTTGGTCTCCTCGAGCGCCGACTTCGACAGGACGAGCACCTCGACGCCTTCGCGTGCCGCGTGCAGCGCCGTGGCCGCACCGGCAACGCCGCCACCGACCACCAGCACGTCGGTTCGCAGCAGCGGGGTGCTGCGAAGGGCCAGCGCGCCCAGCCGGGCAGGGAAGCGGGGGGTGGCCTGGGTGCGGTCCAAGGGTTCCTGGCTGCGGCGGCGCTGGGCCGCCGCGGGTCAGTTCGCGGGGGCCGCGGCCTCGGGGGCCTTCACGGCCGGGGCCGCGGTTTCCTTGCCACGCATCCAGATGAGGATGGGGGCCGCGATGTACACCGTCGAGTACACGCCCGAGATCATGCCGATGATCATCGCGAAGGAGAACGCCTCGAGGTCCGAGCCCGAGCCGTAGTTCACGACGAACTGGGCGATGACCACGAACAGCGTCACACCCGACGTGAGCAGCGTGCGCGACAGCGTCTGGTTGAGCGAGCGGTTGATGATGCCCGCGTAGCTCAGCTTCTCGCCGGTCCGCTCCTGCTCACGCAGGTTCTCGCGGATGCGGTCGAAGATGACGATCGTGTCGTTGACCGAGTAACCCACGATCGTGAGGAAGCACGCGATCATGTTGAGGTTGATCTCGGCGCTCACGAGTCCGAGGCTGTTGAACACGGCCACGACGACGAACGCCACCAGCACGTCGTGCACGAGCGCGACCACGGCCGCGAAGCCGAAGGCGTACTCGTGGAAGCGCACGCGCAGGTAGAACACGATCAGCGCCATCGACAGGATCAGCGCGCTGATGGCTGCATTGCGCAACTCGCCGACCATGCGGCCCTGGATCTCCTCGGCCTCGGGGAAGGGGTCCGAGAGGACGATGGGCTTGTTGCCCGTGTCCGTCAGGGTCGCGAGCGCGTCGCTCACGATCGGGAAGAGGTCGATGACCTGCACCGTGGGGAGGACGTTCCACTCCACGAACAGGTTGCGGCTCTCCGCGGCGCCCGCGGGATCGGCCGTCACCGCCACCGAGGGCAGCTTGGCGGCCACGAGCTTCTCCAGTGCGGTGGCCACGTTGACCGGCGACTGGAAGTGCAGGTTGATCTGTGCCGAGGCTGCGTTGTTGGGCAGTGCCTCGACCTTGGCGCCGCTGAAGCCCGGCTTCACGAGGATGTCGCCGAACAGGCGCTGCAGCTCGGCGATGTAGGGCGGCACGTAGTCCGGGGGCAGCGGCTTGCCCTCGGCCTGCGCGGCATCGCGCTGGGCGCGCCAGGCGTTGCGGTCCGTCTCGATCTGCGCGCGCAGCTCGTCAGTGAGCTTGAGGCGCATGTTGAAGGACGTGGCCGAGCCCTTGTCGTCCGCGGCGCCCATCGTGTTGACCTGCGGGCTGCGGAACTTGGCGGTGAACTCGGCATCGCCGCTGAGCTTCTGCACCACGGCTTCCGACGTGCGGGGCTGCTCGACCACCATGGTCAGGTTGGCGCCGCCGGTGAAGTCGAGGCCCAGCAGGACCTCGCGGGGGACGCCGAAGGTCGCGTAGGCCACGCCGCCCACGAGCAGCAAGGCGCTTGCCGTGACGCAGGTGCGGATGTGGCGCACGAAGTCGAACTGGATCGTGCTGAACCAGGTGCGGGCGTTGTAGCTGACGAGCTTCTTGCCCTCGACGAGGTAGTGGAAGATGAGGCGCGTGACGAAGAACTGGGTGAACAGCGTGGTGGCGATGCCCACCATGAGGGTCACCGCGAAGCCGCGCACCGGGCCCACGCCCGCGTTGTAGAGGATGAGGCCGACCAGGAAGCTCGTGACGTTCGAGTCGATGATCGCCGACATCGCGCGCTCGAAGCCCGCGCGCACGGCCTGGAGCATGTCCTTGCCGCGCGCGATCTCCTCGCGGATGCGCTCGTAGATGAGCACGTTGGCGTCGACTGCCATGCCCATCGTCAGCACCATGCCGCCGATGCCTGGCAGGGTCAGCGTGGCCTGCAGGAACACCACGGAGGCGTAGAGCAGGACCATGTTGAGCAGCAGCGTCACGCATGCCACCACGCCCGCGAGGCGGTAGTAGTAGAGCATGAACGCGAACACCGCCGCGGCGCCGGCGAGCATGGACGCGAAGCCCAGCTTGACCGACTGCTCGCCGAGGGTGGGGCCGATGATCTCCTTGCTCTGCAGCTCGGGCTCGACCTTGAGCGAGCCGGTGCGCAGGACCTTCACCAGTTCCTGGACCTCGGGCTGCGTGAAGTTGCCGCTGATCTGGCCGCGGCCGGGGATGCGGCTGCGGAAGACCGGGGCCGACTTCACGACGTTGTTGAGGATGATCGCGCTGTTCTTGCCGATGTACTGCTCCGACCAGTCGGCGTACTCGGAGGCGCGGGCGGCCTTGATCAGGTAGGCCACCGCAGGCGAGCCGTCGGAGCTGACGTCCGGGCGTACACCGCTCGGCTCGAGGTCCTCACCCGTGAACTTGACCTCGTTCATGTTGATCGCGAGGAACTCGAGGAGGCGCCGCTCGTTGGCGGGCTTCTTCTTCATGTCCTCGGTGATCAGGCGGTTGTTCCACTCAGTGTCCTCGAACACCGCCACGGCGGGCAGCGAGGAGTCCTTGGCGAAGCTGTACTCCCACACGTCGGCGCTCTTGGTGCTCGGCACCACGAAGTGCGCGAACCACGCCACCTGGCCGTAGGCCTCGGGGCCGCCCTGCGCCGTCGGCAGGCTGTTGAAGTTCTCGATGTTCTTGAAGTCCTCGACGACGAGGGCCTTGCCGCCGCCGTTGAGCCAGTCCTGGAGGCGCTTCTTCTCGTTCGCCAGGTTGAACTTGACGCCGTTCTTGTCGTAGTCGTCGCCGGCGACGATGCGCATCTCGAGCTTGCCCAGGCTGCTGATGCGGTCCTCGGCGGCCTTCAGCTCCGCCGGGCTCATGTTGGGCATCTCGATCAGCACGCCGTTGGTGCCGCGGCGGCTGACCAGAGCGTCGATCACGCCCGTGGGGTCGAGGCGCTCGGCGATCACGGCCACCGTCTGGTCCATGAGGGCGTCTCGGTTGGTCTGCGGATCCGCAGCCACCTGCTTCTGCAGCACGTCCTCGCGCACCTCGTAGATCATCTGGATGCCGCCCCGGAGGTCGGGACCCAGCTGCGGAGGCAACACACTGAGGACGGCCACTGCGGCCGCGAGGATCAGGAGAACCAGGATGACCTGGCGACGGGCGTTCTCGAGCATGGCGCTTTGGTAAGTCTTGCGGCCCGGGCATCAGCCAGGGCCGCGTGTGTACGACGACGCCGGACGGCCGAGGCCGACCGACGGACCAGCGTCTCAGCTATCGGCAGTCTTCTTGGCCAGACCGCTGCCCTTCCCCGAGCGGGGGTAGCGGAGCTTGCCGAGGTTGGGCTTCACGCGCACGGCCTTGCCGAGGCGGTCGCGCAGGTACTTCAGGTTGGCGCGACGGGCCTTGCCGCGTTCCTTGACCACCACGGTCTCCACGCGCGAGGTGTGCAGCGGGAACACGCGCTCGACGCCCTCACCCGCCACGATGCGGCGGACGGTGGCGACCCGGCGGATGCCGGAGCCGCGGATGGCGATGACCGTGCCCGAGAAGATCTGCACGCGCTCCTTGTCGCCTTCCTTGATGAGGTAGTGGACGTCGACGTTGTCGCCGATCCCGAAGTCCGGGATCTCAGCCTTCATGTGCTCGAGTTCGAGCTGACGCATGATGTTCATGATGGATTCTGCTGCTCTGCTGGGCGTCCCGTGCCCTCGTGGTGAGGGTGCGAGCCGCTTTCCTGGGAAGAAGGGGGTGAGTGCTGCTGCTTGCGTGCCGTGAGGATCCTTGCCTGCTCCAGCCGCCAGCGTGCGACGGCGCCGTGGTCTCCGGACATGAGCACGTCGGGCACCTTCATGCCGCGGAACTCGCGGGGTCGGGTGTACGTGGGGTAGTCCATGAGGTCCCCCTCGAAGGACTCGAGTTCGGGGGACTCCGCACAGCCGAGGACGCCCGGGATGAGCCGGGCCGCGGCCTCCACGACCGCCAGGGCCGGGATCTCGCCGCCGGCGAGGATGAAGTCGCCGAGGCTGATCTCCTCCCAGGTCATGCCGGAGCGGATCCGTTCGTCGAAACCCTCGTAGCGCCCGCACAGGAACAACAGCCGGTCCATCCGGCTGAGTTCCCGCGCGCGCCGCTGGTGGAAGGTCTTTCCGCGCGGACAGAGCAGGATCTTGTGGAACGAACCATGGGTGCGTTCCACGGATTCAATGGCATCAAAGATCGGTTCCGGCTTCAGCACCATGCCCGGCCCGCCGCCGAACGGTCGGTCGTCGACGGTGCGGTGCGGGTCGGAGGTGAAGTTCCGGATGTCGACGAGCTCGACCCGGAGCTTCCCCTGCCGCTGCGCGATCCCGAGGATGCTCTCCTCCAGATAGGGCCGGATGGCCTCCGGAAAGAGTGTCAAGATCACGCAGAACACGGTGGCTGCGCCGTAAGAAAAGGCCGGGCAGAGTAGGGAGGGGGGCTGGTAAGGTCAAGGAGACATGTTCACCGGACTCGTTGCGGCAGTGGGTAAGGTTGCAGGGGTCGAGACCGCCTCGGGCGAGATGGATCTCGACGTCGAACTGTCCGGGCTGCCCGGATCGGTCCGCATCGGCGACTCCATCGCCCTGTCGGGGGTGTGCTGCACGGTGGTCCGGTGGGACGGGCGGGTGGCGCGCTTCCACCTCAGCCCCGAGACCCTCCAGCGGACCTGGCTCGGCCAGTGCCGGGTGGGGACCCCCCTCAACCTGGAGCCGGCGCTCCGGGCCGGGGACCCGCTCGGGGGCCACATCGTGCAGGGCCACGTGGACGGGATCGGCCACCTGGTCCGGCCGGTGGATCCCGAGGCCGGGGGCGAACTGGCCGTGCGCCTGCCTGCCGACCTCGCGCGCTACTGCGTGGAGAAGGGGTCGATCACCCTCGACGGCATCTCCCTCACCGTGGCCGGCATCGCCGCGGATACGGTGACGATCTGGGTGATCCCGCACACGGTGCAGGTCACCACCCTGCGCACCCGCGCAGCCGGCGATCTGCTGCACGTCGAGGTCGACGTGATCGCCAAGTACGTCGAGAAGCTGGTGTCGGGCTACCGCCGCTGAGCGGGGGCCGCGTCGGGGCCGACCAGAAGGCCCCCGACCAGAAGGCCCCCGATCATAAGGCCCTGCTCAGAAGGCCCCGATCAGCACCTGCACGAACGTGGCGATGGGGGCTGCCTCGCGCGCGTCCTCGAGGGCGCGCGACACCTGCGTGAAGATGCGCCGCAGCCGCACGCCCATCTCCTCGTCGTTGATCAGCAGGCCGAGCGTGCCCTTGCCGTCCTTCAACTGGGTCGTGACGAAGCGGATGTTGGCGATGGCCACCTTGGTGTCCTCGCCGGTCTGCGGGTCGGCGAGCAGAGCGCCGATGGTTCCTGCCTCGGGGTCGTTGGCGCGCCGCAGTGCGAGGGCGAGGTCGGCCACGGCGCTCGACAGGTCGTCCGCAAGCTGCGGGTCGGAGAGCACGCGTCCCAGCGCGCCCTTGCCGGCCCGCGCATCGGACACCATCGCCTGCAGGTCCTGCACGGCCGTGTCGAGCCTGGTGGCGAGTTCGCGGTCGTTGATGAGCTTGCCGATCGTGCCTTCCGTGCCGGTGAGCTGGTCGGTGACGCGCCGGAGGTTCGCCACGAAGGTCATGGCGTCGTCGCGCAGGGTGGTGTCCATGGCGAGCCTGCCGAGGATGCCATCGCCGGCCTCGACCGCCTGCACCACGCGGCGGAGGCTCTGCACCGAGCCCAGCACCTCGTCGTAGAGCTCGCGCCTGCGCACGAGCGAGCCGATCGAGGTGTCCGGGTCGTTGAGGTTGCGGAAGAACGACCGCGCCTCCTGCAGCGTGCCCAGCAGTTCCTCGCCCACCGGACCCTTGCCCGAGAACGGGTCGGCCACGCGCTCGAAGGCGTTGCCGCGCGTGGCGCCGGTGAGCTTGTCGTGCTTCGTCACCGGGCCGAGGCCCGGATCGATGTAGACCTGCTTGCCGCCCAGCACGCCGCTGTCCTGGATCTCGATCAGGTACTTGTCGGTCAGGTCGACGGGCTGCTCGAGGCGCAGGTCGAGCTGCATGCGGTTGATGGGCTCGGTGGCGACGAACTGCACGTCGTTGACCTTGCCGATGCGCTTGCCCAGCAGCAGCACGGGGTCGCCGATGCGGATGCCGCCTGCGTCGGGGAACGAGACGATCATCGGCGGGACCCGCTGCAGCGACACGTCGGTGAGGTTGACCGTCGCCCACAAGAGCAGCATGAGGGCCCCGAAGAAGATGCAGCCGAGCAGGGTGTCGCGCTGGATACGGTTCATGGGTTCAGTCCGCGCCGCCGCCGAGGAAGGCGCGGGCAAGGGGATGGGTGCTCGCGGTCATCTCCGCAACGGTTCCCTCGACGGCGATGCGGCCGTTCTCCAGGATGCCGATGCGGTCGCCGCAGTGGGTCGCGCACGCGCGCGAGTGGGTGACGATGACGCCGGTCACGCCGAGGCGCTCGCGCACCTCGACGATGAGTTCGTGGATCTGGTGGCTGATGATCGGGTCGAGGCCCGCGTTGGGCTCGTCGTACAGCACGTACTCGGGCTGGGTGACGAGGGCGCGCGCGAGGCCGGCGCGCAGCTTCATGCCGCCGGAGATCTCCGGCGGGAACTGGGCGGCTGCATGGGCGAGGCCGACCATTGCCAGCACCTCCTGCACGCGGTCCTGCACCTCGCCCTTCGAGAGCTTCGTGTGCTCGCGCAGCGGCAGCGCCACGTTGTCCGCCACCGAGAGCCAGTTGATGAGTGCCCCGTTCTGGAACAGGTAGCCCATGCGCTTGCGCAGGTCCATCAGCTGCCGCCGGTCCATCTTCGGCACCTCGAGTCCGTCGACGAGCACCGAGCCCTCGTCGGGCGCGAGGATGCCGATGACGTGCTTGAGCGTGACGCTCTTGCCGCTGCCCGAAGGGCCCATCAGCACGTAGTTCATCCCGTCCGGCACCTCGAACGTGAGCCCGTCGAGGATCTGCCGGTCGCCGAGCTTCTTGCGCACTCCGCTCAGGGCGATCATGTGGTCAGGAAGTAGAAGAACCAGGTGATGATGAAGCCGAGGACGATGATGAGCAGCACCGAGTTGCGCACGGCTGCCTGCACGCCGAGGCCGACGCCCAGCGCGCCGCCGCGCGCCCGCAGACCCGCGCCGCAGCTGACAACCGCGATCACGATCCCGAACACGAAGGCCTTGAACAAGCCGACGTAGAGTTCCTTCGGCAGCAGCTTGCCGGTCGAGGTGAGCGACTCCTGCACGGAGTTCCAGAACAGCGTCTGCGACACGCCGAGGTTCTGCTCGGCGATGATCGAGCCGCCGACGATGCCCACGAGGTTGGAGAACAGCGTGAGCATCGGGCACATGATCGCCAGTGCCACGACGCGCGGCAGCACGAGGTAGTTGACGGGGTCCACCGACATCACCTCCAGCGCGCTGATCTCGTCGCTCACCTTCATGGTGCCCAGTTCGGCGGCGATGGCGGAGCCGATGGTGGCGGCGAGGATCACGCCGGTGATGAAGGGACCCATCTCGCGGCACATGGACAGCGCGGTGATCGAACCCAGCACGGCGGTGTCGCCGAAGCGCCGCAGTTCGATGCCCGTCTGCATGGCGAGGATCGCGCCCGCGAACGCGGCCACGATCATGGTCACCGGCAGCGTGCGGACGCCTGCGTTGTAGGCAACGTCGAGCGTGAAGCGCAGGCGCCTCGGCAGCCGCGGCAGCGCGGCAACCGAGCGGACCAGCAGGTCGAGGGTCCAGCCCGCATCGTCGATGCGCTTCCGGAGGCCTGCGCCGGTGCTCGCGAAGGGATTCACTTGCCGTCCTCGTCCTTGGATTCGTCGCCAGCGCTGCCCGTGAAGGGGATGGGCAGGAACTGGAACAGCCTGAGCTTGGCGCCTTCGCGGTCCGATTCCCAGTTGAAGAGGAAGGGCACGCTGCGCTGGGTGCGGTCGCCGCGGGTACGGCTGGTGTACAGGCGCGCCGCGGCGTCCACGGCGTGGTCGTCGCGCGCCCGCTGCCGGCCGTGCACGATCTGCCACAGCCAGCCGTAGGCCTCCTCGACCCCGGGGGCGTTGCCGCCGCGCCATGGCCAGAGCGAGAGCACGGACCAGCTGCCGCGGTCGGCGATGCCGTCGGCTCCCCGCGTCGACTCCCAGTGCACGAAGGGCCAGAGCCGCGTGTGGTCCTCGCCGCCGTCGTCGAGCTTGTTGACCTGCTCCGTGTGCCAGAAGAACGGGAGCACGAACTGCTGGCGGGTCTCGTGGTCGGGGTTGTCGTACCAGCGCCACCAGACCACCGGCCACAGGGCCGTCCACGTGTCCTGCTGGTCGTCCGTGGCCCTGCTGAAGAAGGGGAAGAACCACCACTGCTTGAGCCGGCGGTCCGCCTCCATCATCGACTCGTACACGTGGATGAAGGGCCACGCGACGTTGAGGCGGTGGAAGGCATCGCGCTTCTCGGTCACCTCGAACAGCGGCCAGGCGATCATCAGGCCGTTCGTGTCCCGCGAGCTGCGGGTGCCGAACAGCGGCCAGAACCAGAGTGTTCGCACCGGGTCGTCGGTGAACTCGTTCTCGGTGCCCCAGCTGATGAACGGCCACAGCACGTGGTAGCGCTCGTGGTTGCCGGGTTCGACGTCGACGGCGTAGAACGGCAGGAAGCGATGCCACTCGTGGTTGGCCTCGGCGCAACTGCTGGTGCCGATGAGGGGCCAGAGCCAGAGCGTGTGGCGGTGGCCGTCCTTGTCGAGGCGCACGTAGAGCGGGAACAGGAAGGTGCGGAAGCGCTCGTAGCTGAGGAACTGGGGGATGTCCGCGTAGAACGGCAGGAAGGCGAAGTAGTCCTCCCGGCCGTCCTCGCTGGCGCCGCCCCAGAGCAGCGGGAACAGCGCGTACCAGTCGATGTCCCGCTCGCCCTCGTCGTTGAGGCGGCTGCGCCAGCTCCAGAGCGGGAAGAACCGGTGGTTGGTTTCCTCCTGGTCGCTGCGCACCCTGCCCACCGGCCACAGGAACTGGTGCTCGGTGGCCTGCAACTCGGGCTCGGTCACGCGCCGGTAGAGCGGGCGGATGCGGAAGTCCTTCCCGCCCTCGGGCGTGCGCTCGAAGTGGACGATCGGCCACAGCACGTCCATCTCCTGGACGGTGCCGTCGGGGTCGAGGCGGTGGTAGTAGAGCGGCGAGAGGTTGAGTTCGCCCGGCACGAGCGCGCACGCGGATGCGAGCAGGCAAGCAGCGGCAGCGGCCATGGCCGTGCCCAGCCGCCTCGTCGTCGTGCCAACGCATCCGCCCGAATGCATGGGCGAGGATCCTAGCCTGCTGCGCATCCGCGCAGCAGCGCGTTTCCGTCGCCGGCGTCGCAGGAAAGCCCGCGCAGCGCGATCGAGCGCGAGGTATACCGTGCGCCCATGGTTCGGATCATGTCTGGCATCCAGCCCACCGGGAACCTGCACATCGGCAACTACCTCGGTGCGCTGGTCAACTGGGTGCGGCTTCAGGAACAGTACGAGGCCTACTTCTGCGTCGTGGACCTCCACGCGCTCACGCGGCGGCCGGACCCGGCCGAACTGCGGCAGGCGGTGCGCGAGGTGGCGATCGGCATCCTCGCCTCCGGCGTCGACCCCGAGCGTGCCACGTTGTTCGTGCAGTCGCAGGTGCCGCAGCACTCCGAACTGGCCTGGGTGCTCACCTGCCTCACGCCGCTGGGCGACCTCAACCGGATGACCCAGTTCAAGGACAAGTCCCAGCACCAGCCCGAGAACATCAACGCCGGGTTGTTCACCTACCCGATCCTGCAGACCGCCGACATCGCGCTGTACCGTGCCGAGAGCGTGCCGGTGGGCGAGGACCAGGAGCAGCACCTCGAACTCGCGCGCGAGACCCTGCGCCGGTTCAACGGCATCTACGGCGAGACCTTCCCCGAGCCCAAGGTCGTGCGCTCCCACGCCCCGCGCGTGATGGGCCTCGACGGCGAGTCGAAGATGTCCAAGTCGCGCAACAACGAGATCGGCTTGTTCGAGACCGCGGACGAGACCATGCAGAAGCTGCGGGGCGCCAAGACCGACCCGGCGCGGCTGCGCAAGTCGGACGTGGGCAACCCCGATGTCTGCAACATCTTCAGCTACCACAAGTTCTTCAGCTCCGATGCCGAGCGGGCGGAGATCGACCAGGGCTGCCGCACCGCGACGCTCGGCTGCGTCGACTGCAAGAAGAAGCTGTGCGCCAACATGGAGCAGGTGAAGGGCCCGATCCGCGAGCGCGCCAACGAGTTGCGCACGCACCCTGCCCGGCTCGACGAACTGCTGGCCGAGGGCGCATCGCGCGCGCGCAAGCAGGCGGAAGCCACCATGGAACTCGTGCGGGAGCGCGTGGGCCTGCGCGCGGTGCAGTCATGAGGTCCATCGCGGCGATCCTCGTCCTCGTTGCCTGCGGCCTCGCGGCCTCCTGCAGCAGTGCACCCGTGACGGAGGAGAAGGTCTCGGTCGTCTCGGGCCGGCTGCTCGCGCCCTACCTGTCGGGCAACGAAGTGGGGTGCGACGAACTGGTGGTGGAGATGACCGCCAACTTCTACCCCAACGTGGGCAGGCCCTCGACCGACCCGCGGCTGCACAAGGTCGTGCGCACGCGGAAGGACGGCTTCGACGAGACGACCTACCTCAACCTCACGGGTGCGCCGGAAGGCGCCTTCGTGGTGACCGTGGGCGAGCTCGACGCAATGGGGGAGAAGGGTTGGGTGAAGGGCCGCCGCACCACGTTCACGGTGCTCCAGGCCTTCACCATGCGCACCCCGGTGGGCACCCACGAGTACCGGCTCGATGCCGAGGCGAAGGGCGCCCCGTTCATGCGCGAGGCCGGCAAGGTCCGAGAGTTGCGCGAGTTCCGCGTCGCGGGCGGCATCCTCCATGCGCGCTGAGTCGGGGTTCCTCGCGCTCGCCTGCACGCTCGCGCTGTGCCTCGGCACGGCCGTCGTCGCGCAGGACGTGAAGCGCTACGAGGAATGCCCCGATCCCCTGGGCGCCGCGATGCTCGCGGAGGCGCGAGACCACCTCGCTGCAGGCAGGCTGCAGGACGCGCTGCCGCTGCTCGCCCGCGTGGTGGAACGCTGCCCCGAGTGCGTACCCGCGCACCTGCTCTACCAGGACACCGCGCTGCGCCTCGGCGGTGCCGCCGTGGAGGCGCTGCGGCGCGACTACGAGCGGCTGCAGGACCCGCCCAAGTCCGTAGTGGTCTCCTACGCGCGCATCCGATTGCTGCCCACCTCCTACGACCGCCTCAAGGCGCTCGATGCGGTGATCCGGCGCGACAAGGGCTTCTGGTACGCGCACCACTCGAAGGCGCGGCAGCTGCGCAACGCCGGCCTGCTGGCCGGCGCCCTCGACAGCTGGCGCAACGCCGTGTCCGCCAACCCCGACTTCCTGCCGGCGTGGCGCGAGATGGGCGAGGTGCACGCGGAGCTCGGCAACACGAGCGAAGCCTGCCGCGCCTACGAGAACTACCTGCGCGGCGCACCAGACGATGCCGAGGCCGTGGCCTCGTACGTCCACCTGCTCGTCTACAAGGCCGGTCGCCCTGCCGAGGCGTTCCCGTGGATCCAGCGCCTTGTCGACCGCGATCCCCTCAAGCCCGAGTACGGCATGGATCGCGCTGCCGCGTTGTGGCTCACCGGCAAGCCGCGCGAGGCCCTCGACCTCTACCTCGGCGTGCTCGAGCGCGAACCGCTTGCGTCCCGCGCAGCGCTCAACATCGGCTTCCTCTGCTACGAGGCCCTTGCCGGCGGCAACGATGCAGGCAGGCTGCGCTGGTGGCCGGTGGCACGCGAGGCCATGCGCTACTACCTCAAGCTCGTCCGCGCCGAGGATGCCGTCGACTTCATGGAGCGCTACTTCGCCGTGCCGTTCCGCCTCGAGGAGATCGACGCGTTCCTCGTGCGCAACAAGGTCTCGCCCGCGGAAGCCGAAACCAGCATCGAGACCCTCCGCGCGCTCATCCGCGGCTGAGGCGGTCGCGCAGGGCGGCGATCCATGCAGGTGCTGCGTGTGCCGCCAGCTGGGGGATCAGGCGCTCCCAGTCTCTGCGCCATGCGGCATCGCGGGGCCGCGCACTCACGTGCCAGCGCGGCGAGTCGATCTTGGTGCACTGCCAGTTGCCGTCGGCACCCTGGCGCACCAGCAGGTTGCGCAGGTCGAGGTTGCCGTCGCGGAAGCCCGATGCATGGAGCCGTTCGACATGGGCCACCAAGGCGTCCAGCAGACCGGTGCGCTGGGGCGGGGCGAGTTGGGGCAGGACCACCCCAGCCGCACAGCCCGACCAGGTGCGGGTGACGAGTGCGGCGCGCCGCAAGAATCCCGCGCGGCCCAACCAGCAGGGGGTGCGCCATTCCGCGACGGCCACCGGGGCGACCTCCCCGAGGCCTTTTTCGAGCAGCCAGATCAGGGCCCGGGCCTCCCGGTGGGCGCGGCTCGGGGCCAGCCAGGTGTTGCGGCCGACTCCGCGCCAGCGATCCGCTGCTCGAGGATAGTCGTAGGTCTTGACGTGGTAGGACGTTGCAGTGATTTCCGCGCGCCGCACCCACGAACTGCGGTGGTCGGTGACCACCGCCCCAAACCCCCGCTCCCCCGGGGCATCCTGCCCCGCTGCGAGGGCCTCTGCCGCCAGCGCGTCCCAGGCAATGGCCCCGAGAACTTTGTGGGGAGAGCTGTGGATTCCTTTCGACACGGTCGCCGCAAGCGTATACTCCACCGAGACTTATTCCATCGAACAACCTTCCACAGGACGGTGGAGCGTCCGCCCGGACAGGAACCCCCCAGCGAACGGAGACCAGGTTGAAGACCATCACGAAGAAGGAACTCGTCAACCGCATCGCGGAGCAGACCGGCGTCACCAAGGTGGTCGCGAAGGACATCATCCAGACGTTCCTCAATGCGATCATCCAGGAGCTGGCCGACGGCAACCGCTTGGAGTTCCGTGAGTTCGGCGTGTTCGAGTCGCGCGAGCGCGCTGCGCGTCGCGCCCAGAACCCGCGCACGCTGGAGAAGGTGGATGTTCCTGCGAAGCGCATCGTGAAGTTCAAGGTCGGCCGCCTCATGCGCAAGCGCGTGTCGGGCGAACTGGCCACGGGCGAACTGCCCCACGACGACGATTAGTCGAGTGCGCGCCGTCACTTGCGCACGCGTGAACCGCGTGGTGCAGGCTGCGGCGCCCGAACCCCATGAACCGTTACGCCTGGATCGCCGCGATCGTGATCGTCTGGCTCGTGGTCCGCACCATGGCCAAGAAGCGCGCACAGCGGGGCACGCCCTCTGACCCGGTGCGCCTCGACCCGCACGCGGACCGCGAGCAACTGCGCCGCGAGAACGAACGGCTGCGCGAGGAACTTGAACGGCGCCGGCGCGAGACGCCCTGAGCGGCA
Organism: Planctomycetota bacterium; assembly: GCA_041161695.1. Lineage (GTDB taxonomy): Bacteria > Planctomycetota > UBA1135 > UBA1135 > UBA2386 > JBEATZ01. The sequence goes on from JBEATZ010000057.1 coordinate 13,854, forward strand.
GGAACGGTCCCGCTCGCCCCGGTCCGCAGGCGCGGACCCGGCGACGGCGAAGCAGACGACCTCGCACAGGACGCGTTTGCTGCGGCGCTCGACGCTTCCGGCGCAGCACGCATCGTGATCGCGTTCGTGTCCGGGGCCGTCGAGGCGACGGTCCGGGATGCGGCCGGCATGCCTGCGCCCGGGCTGCACCTGCTGTTCCGCAGCGGCACCGTGTCACGTGGCGCGACCACGGATGCAGCAGGGCGGGTCGGCCGGAGGCTCGAACCCGGGACCTGGGAGGTGAGCGGGTGCACGGGGGCATGGGATCCGGCGCGCGAAGTTCGCCTCGGCACTGTCACGGTCGAGGCCGGTGCCGCGCGCACCGCGGAGTGGGTCGTGCCCGCACGCCGCGACGGCTGAACCGCGGTCAGCCCGCGGGCCTGGACGCCGCGAAGGCGCCGGTCTCGCTGCCCGTTGCGCACTCCAGCAGCGCCGCCACGGCCGAACGCAGCTCGCGCGTCGCACCGCCTCCGTCCTGCGCGAGCACGGCTGCGGCGCCGAGGCCGCGCCACCAGGCTTCCTCGTCGCGCGGCACCTCCGCAGGCCCCGTGAGCGCCGCGGCGCAGGCCGCTGCATCGCTGGATGCGAGCGCGCGGCAGGGGACTGGGCGCGCGTCGTAGGCAGCACAACGTCCGTCCACGAGCAGCGGACACGGCCTGCCAACCAGTGCGGGCCAGCCCAGCCCTTCGGTCGCGCGTGCCTCCGCGAGCGCGCGTGCGCGCAGCTGCGGCACGGCGTCCACCGCGCGGCTGAGCACCAGCGCCTCGCCGAGGGTCACGCCCACCGGGAAGTGGCAGCAGTGCGCGCAGCCCTCGCTGCAGGCCCGCGCAGCTGCTGCAGCCGTGTCCGCGAGCAGCGGCTCCAGCGCCGCGTGCACGCGCGCAGCACGCGTCGCGGGATCACCACCTGCTGCGGCGGCGCGGCTCGCGCACTCGATGCCGCGATACCACTCGCCTTGCGTCGTGCTCACGCGAGCCGCAGGCGCGCCACGCACTCGACGTGGTGGGTCTGGGGGAACATGTCCCAGGCCTCGACCGACTCCAGCTGGTAGCCGCCGGCGCACAGTTCCTTGAGGTCGCGCGCGAGCGTGTTGGGGTCGCACGAGACGTAGACGATGCGCGGCGCGCGCAGCTGCAGCAGGCCCGGGATGGCGGGCTTGGCGCCGAGGCGCGGCGGGTCCATCAGCACGAGGTCGGGCGTTGCCCGCCTGGTGCGCAGGAAGCCCTCGACGGAATCGCGCACGTAGCCGACGTTGCGCACGTCGTTGCGGTGGCACGCCACGCGGCCGAGCAGCACGGCACGGCGCTCGTCCTCGACTGCCACGACCTCGCCAAAGGCCTTCGCGAGCGGCAGCGAGAACAAGCCGATGCCCGCGTACAGGTCGTAGCACAGCTTGCCCTGCTCGCCCGCGACCGCGCCCTGCACGAGGCTGTCGACGAGGAAGCGGTTGCCCTGGAAGAAGCTGTCGGGCTCGATCAGGTAGCTGAAGCCGCACACGCGGTGTTCGACCAGGTCCTTCTTCATGCCGGGCAGGTCGGGCGAGAACAGTGCGCCGTTCGCACCGCACGATCCCTCCACCTGGTAGGGCAACTGGTCGTCCCCCAGTGTGGCGATCGCGGCGCGCACCTGCGGCAGCGCCTCGTTGAGCGCCGGCGCCAGCACGGGACACGTGGGTACGTCGATCACGGTCTTGGTCTCGGGGCGGTTGAACCCGAGCGCCCCGGGCTCGCACTTGAGCTGGGTGCGCGAGCGGTAGCCCCATTCCTCGCCCGTGTGCACGCGGATCGGCTGCTGCCAGTCGAAGCCGCCGATGCGCACGATGGCGTCGCGCACGATCTCGGCCTTCTGCCGCACCTGCTCCTCGTAGGTCACGTGCTGGAACTGGCAGCCGCCGCACTTGCCGAACAGGCTGCATTTCGGCTCGCGGCGGTGCGGCGAGGGCTGCAGCACCTGCTGGATGGTGGCGCGGTAGAAGCGCTTGTCCGCCTCGGTCACCACCACCCGCAGGTGGTCGCCGGGTGCGGCAAACGGCACGAACAGCACGGCGCCCTCGTGGCGCGCGATGGCGGAACCACCGAAGGCGAGCTTCTCCGCGGTGACTTCGAGGACCTGGCCGATCGCGAGGCTGGACATGGGGCGGCCACCATACGCGCCGCGCGCGCGAATCCGCAGCGCCAACCTCAGGCGGGCCGCTGGGCGCGGTTGAGGAGCAGCAATCCGGTGGCCACGAGCGCGAGGGCGCTGACGAACCGCCACGTGGGCGCGGTGTGGCCCATGGCCCATCCGAGCGAGGCCGCCACGATCGGCTGCACGTTGATGTAGAGCGCGACGCGCGAACTGTCGACGCGCTGCAGCGCCCACGTGTTGAGGAAGTAGGTGAGCACGTAGGCCGCCAGCACGCCGTACAGCGCGTACCAGAGCGTGGGCGGTTGCACGACGGCCTCGAAGTGTCCCGCTTCGATGGCAGGGCCGCACCAGGCGCCGGTGGCGAGCGTTGCGAACGCGAACATCACGGCAAGGCTGGCCCACGGGTCGAGCGACCTGCCGATCCTGCGCATGACGACCAGGTGGATGGCAAACGAGATGCTGCCGGCAATGGTGAGCAGGTCGCCCACCATCATCTCGCGGGTCACCCCCGTGCCGCGCGCGATCAACTGGTCCGCCTCCAGCAGGATGGCCACGCCCGTGAGGGCCGTGGCGATGGCCACGACCTTGCGCGCGGTGAGGCGCTCTTCGCGCGCGACCACGGCAGCAAGCAGGGTCCAGGTGGGGATGAGGGCGCTGATCACGGCCGAGTGCGCCGGCGTGGTGCGGGCCATTCCCTCGATGAAGAGCACGTGGTTGACGGCGACCCCGAGCAGCGCAGCGAGGCACAACCAGCCGTACTGGCGGGCCGGGATGCGCGACCGCGCCAGCAAGAAGGCGAGGGGCAGGATGACCGCGGTGGCCCCTGCGATGCGGAAGAAGATCCACGCCTGCGGGGGCAGCACCCCGAGGATCTCCTTGGTGAACACGTAGTTGGCGCCGAACACCACCGAGACGGTGAGCAGGGCTGCGTGCACGAGCAGGGGGTGGGACGCCACGGGGTGAGGGAGCTTGCCCCGGTGCGAGCGCGAAGCAAGTGCGGCGTGGGCAGGCGCCGGGACCGGGCTTGGTCTATAGTTCCGCCCCCCTCGAACCCGCCGGGTACCGCGCCCGGCCCGGCACCCACGAACCCGATGCACCACCCTGGTTGGATCGCCCTGCTGGCCCTCTGTGCTGCCGCGCACGCCCAGAACCCGAGCCTCAAACTTCCCCCGCCCAAGGTGGACCCGGCGGCTGCGGCGCTTGCCGAGGCTGTGCCCCAGCAGGACGACCTGACGCGGTTCCGGGCCGACCTGCTCAACCTGCAGGGGCCAGCGCCCAAGGTCGACCAACTCCTCACGGAACTGGGCCAGCGGTACCAGGATCCGAAGCTCGAGAACCTCGTCATCGAGGTGGCCCGCAAGGCGCAGGTGCGCGAGCTGCAGTTCCTGATGCTGGTTGCCCGTCGCTTCGGCACGCCGCGGGTCGCAGACGAGCTGATGTTCCAGGCGCTGGCGCGGCCGCTGGGCGCCGCGTGCCGCGACGTACTCGACACGATGGCGACCCTGAAGGGCGAGGGTGCCCGCGCCGCTCTCGTGGAGTGCATCCGTTCGCGCATCCCCATCACCCGCCGCACCGCCACCGAGCTGCTGGCCGCGCGTGCCACCCTCGAGGAACTGCCGCTCGCCCTCGAACTCGCCGGCGAGCAGTCAGCCGACCTCCGGCTCTGCGGCATCGACCTGCTGGCCGCCATCCCCGCGGACGATGCGCGGCGCAAGCTCACCGCACTGCTGTCGCGCGACCCCACCGTGGCAGGTCCTGCGTGCGGGGCCCTGGTTCGGCAGGGAGTGGGAGCGGCCCAGGTGCTGCGCGAGTTCCTGCAGCAGCCTGCCGTCGACCGCTCGTGGTCCTATGCCGCCTTCGCCCTGAGTCGCATCGAGGCGGACTCGGGCCAGCAACTGGTCGATGCCGCCATCGTCCCCGAACTCGAGAAGGCGCTGCGCGGCGACGACAAGGTCGCGCGCTGCCTGGTGGCCATCGTGCTCGCGGACCTCAACTACCGCGGCATGGGCAGTGCCGCTCCGGGCGACGCTGCCGTGATCGAGGCGCTGCTGGACGTGGTCGCCCCCGTCGAGTTCCTGCCCAACATCGACCTGATGCGCTCGCTCGCCCAGGCCCGGCTCCGGCTGCTGGCCGGCCGGAGCGTGCTGGACCCGCGCGGCTGGTGGAACGCGAGCAAGGACGGTTTCCTCGCCATGCGCGCAAAGGTCAACGTCGACGAGGCGAGTGCGGCGGCTGCGCGCATCGTGCTGACCTCGGAGAAGGCCGAACTGCGCTTCCTCGGCGAGTCGCTTGCCGGCATGCCGCCTGCTGCAGGCGGCAACGAGATCGTGCTCGGTTCGAGGCAGATGCTCGCCCTCGTCGAGCGGCTGCGTGCAGCGGGCTTCATGGCCGAGGCGCCGGTTTCCGGCACGGCAGCGTTGCCGGTGCAGCGGGTGTTGGTGCTCGAGGTGCAGGGCACGCGCGCACAGGCCGTGGCCACGGCCGCCGATGCTCCGGGCTTCGACCGGCTCGTCGACGTGCTCGAGGAAGAGCTCCGTGCGGAGTCCTGGCAGCTGTACCGCGACCGCGGCACCGACCGCGCCGCGTTCTGGCGCGCAGAGCGCGAGTGGCTCGCAGCCAATCCCGATCCCGTCGAGCAGGAGCGCAGGCTGCTGCGTCGTGCGCTGGAACTCTGGCCGACCCTCGACGATCCCTCGCGCATG
>JBEATZ010000077.1:0-4852 GCA_041161695.1 Planctomycetota bacterium
GTTCCAGTCGAAGCGGACCTGCAGCGTGGCCGCCGCCTGTTCTGCGTCGCGCGAGGCCGACGGGTTGGCGCTCAGGCTCACCTTGTTGGCGGCAACCGCCATGGACGCCATTGGCCAGTTCGCACCCGGCACCGCGTACTGCGCGAACTTCTGCCACCAGGTCGGCTGGTTGAGGATCGTGCCGTAGCGGAAGGACTGGTACCCGTCGGAGCCGCCGAGCAGCGCTCCCGTGATCGACGCCTCGATGGTCGAGGGGGTGCAGGTCTCGCTCGTGTCGGTGTAGGTGCGGATCGTGGGCACCACGCGGCGGGCAGGGAAGCCAGCGAGCTGGCAGGCGGTGCGCGCGTACGCGGCGCACTGGCGCACGTAGGCCTGGTGCAGCGCGTAGGTGCTGTAGATCGAGCCGTCGGCCGTGTAGGCCATGGGCATCAGCACGTCGGCATGGCGCGCCATCTGCTCCCAGTGCTGCCCGTACTGCGAGGCAAGGCTGCTGATCACGCTGGCATAGGAGACGAAGCTGCCGTTGTAGGTGCCGCCGTCGAAGGTGTAGCGGCTGGCGATCAGGTAGCAGTGCAACGACAGCGACCCGATCACGTTGCGGACGCTGGCGAGGAAGTTGGTGACCTGCGCCGGGTCGTTGGTCGAGGTCGAGCCGACGAAGCGCACGTAGTCGAGCGCGATGCCGTCGAGGTCGTAGACCGGCCGCCCATCCGGATGGTACGAGCCGGTCAGGTAGCGGATGACGTCGAGCAGGTACGCCTTGTGCGCGGCATCCGTGGGCTGCACCGTCGTGTCGAAGCACTTGAGGATGCCCACGACCCGCAGGTTGGCAGCGTGGCAGGCACTGATCAGGCTGACGAGGTTGATGCCGGCGCCCGTGCTGCGGACCGGCCCCCAGGCGGTGTTCCAGGTCCCGGCGCTGTCGGTGATCCACAGGTCCCCGGTGCTCGGCCCCGTGGTGCGGAACACGCTCACGTAGACCGTGTCGATGCCGTGGGTCGTGCAGTTGTTGACGATCTCGCCCACGCGCGCATCCATGTTCCCCACCAGGAACGGGAACACGCCCATGGAGACGTCCGAGGACGGGGACTGGGCCAGCAACGCTCCACCGAAAACGAGGGGCAACAGCCGACGAAGGAGACCCATCATGGCGCGGGAGTATATGCCGTCCGGATGCCGCGGGGACTCCCGGTTCGCGGGCACAGGCTAGGATGGTGCGATCCCCATCCCCCGGCACCGTCCGGGCCGCCGTTCATGCGCACCGACCTGCTGTTCTCCGTTGCCCTCGCCACCCTTGCGTGCTCCGTCCACGCCCAGGCGCCCCAGAAGTCGCTCCTCTTCAGCGGGCGCTTCCCGTTCGTGAGCCTCGACGCCACCAACGAGCGCCCGGCTGGCTCCGTGAACGCGCTCGACGAGTTCGACTTCTCGTACGTGACCCCTGCGCAGGGCGCCTTCGCGCGCAGCCTGCGGCCCTCGACCGCGCACCAGGTGCTGCTCGGCGACGGCGACTCCGACGGCAACTACCTGAAGTTCTACAACTTCAAGACCTACTTCGAGGCGCTGCAGATCGGCAGCCTGTTCGTGAAGCACGCCGACAAGGCGAACGTCACCGAGGACAAGGTGTTCTTCACCGTGCGCGACAACGTCGCCACCAAGCAGTTCGAGGTGCAGACGGCAAACGGCACCGTGCCGCAGGTGCTGCGCCCCGGCGACTTCGTGCGCCTGCTGCCGAACGGCAACGTCGAGATCTTCCTCAACGCGGACCAGTTGGACATCGCTGCAGGCCTGCCTCCCGCCGGGCAGGCGAGCACGAAGGGCGCCCATGCGCTGGCCCAGGACCAGCAGGGCAACCTGTACTACGTGCCCGTGCAGGGCGGCCAGTGGGTGAACGGCAACGGCCCGACCCCGGTGTTCTGCAACGACGGCGCCATCTGCTTCGTCCCCGCGAGCGCCATCAACTACGACGCGCAGGGCAACGTGCAGGCGATCGCACCCAACGCGGCGCGCCTGCTCTGGGAGGAGATCGGCGTCGGCAGTTCCCCCAGCGGCACCTCGGTGCGCGGCATGGTCCTGAACGCGGCCGGCATGGCGCGCGATGGCACGCCGCTGCAGGTCACCGGCGTGTTCGGCAAGGTCGCAGGCCTCGACCTCGACCCGAACGGCGGCTTCGCGACGCCTGCCTACCCGGACAACACGGGCGCGTTCCCGCAGGTGCCCAACCTCGTCTTCTGTTCCGATGCCGGCTCCTACGGCGGCACCATCTTCTCGACGAACAACAACGGATCGCTGGCCACCATCAACGGCGTGCTGTGCGGCAGCAACGTGCCCGCGGTGCCTGCGACCGGCTCCTGGCTCGGCGTGCAGCAGGACCTCGTGAACTTCCAGCCCTCGCTGATGGGGCTGCAGGTCGTCGACGCCGTCCAGGCGCAACCGTTCGTGCTCGATGCGCCGTCGTTCGGCGCCATCACCACCACGGCGCCTGCCATCCTCGTCGACGGCAACACCTCCCCGCTCACCGTGGTGTTCCTGCTCGCCTCGCTGGGGCCGGCCGGCAACGGCGGCACCTTCCTCGCCGTCCCCTCGAACTCGCTGCCGATCGCGCCGCTGCTGCTGCCCGGCAGCTTCCCGGCGGTCTATCCGTTCGCGGCCTCGCAGACCCTCGGCCTCGCGGTCACCGACGCGAACGGCTACTTCGCCTACTCCAGCACCAATCCGCACACGGGTGCGTACACGGGACTCAGCCTCGTCCTGCAGGCCGTTGCGCTCAGCGGGTCCGGTTTCCAGATCAGCAATCCGGTGGCGATGCAACTGAAGTGAGCCTCGGCGACGGCGCCGCAAGCGCCTGATACGCTGCACGCATGACCGCATCCCGGCTGCGTGCAGCCTGCTGCCTGCTCTTCCTCGTCGCCTCCGGCTGCGCACTCGCGCGCCAGGAGACCAACGAGCCCCTCGACCCCGAGACCGTCCGCACCCTCGAGCCCGGCGTGACGACCGCACGCGAGGTGGTCGAGCGCATGGGTGCGCCCAACGAGGTCGTGCAGCTGGGACGTCGCACGGCCTACCGGTACGACGCGACGACGACCAAGAGCGCCGCCCTCTTCCTGCTGGTGTTCAACATGGCGGCGCAGGACACGCGCAGCGACCGGCTGTGGGTCTTCTTCGACGAGAACAACGTCCTCACCCACCACGGATCCAGCTTCGGCACCCACCGCGCTCAGTACGCACTGCCCTGGGAGGACGTGCACGAAGCCGAGGACAACGCCGCCCGGGACGCGAGCCGCAGCGGGATCGGCGCGAAGGGGAACTGACATGCGCTCCCCGGCTCGCCGCAGGCATGCGGGGTTCGCGCTCGCCGCGTGGGCCTGCCTGTCGCTGCCAGGCTGCATCCAGCTGCGCTGGACGGCTCGCAACATCGACGACAGGCTCTCGCAGGCCGCCATCGAGTCGATGTGGCCCGGAACCGACACGCTGCAGTCCGCGCTCGGCAAGCTCGGTGCCCCACACCACGTCTGGGAGTACCAACGCGAGGGCATCGCACTGGCCTGGGTGCAGCAGGAAGAAGAGGACCTCGGACTGCGCGTGAGCTACGCGGTGTCGAGGGGACCGAGCGCGAGCTTCCGGTTCGACGACAGCCAGCTCGACGTGCCCGGCGTGGTGCTCTGGTTCGACGGGCAGTTGGTGCTGGAGAAGGTCCGGCAGGGCAACCTTCGCGACCTGACCGAGGACCTCACGCGGCCTCCTGCCGCGCCCGACGACGCCACGCAGGGCGCCCGCGACTGAATCAGTCCCGCCTGCGGAGGTGGAACTCGAGGACGAGTTCGAGTTCCTGCATGGCGTGCACGCACTCGGGCCGCTGGGCGCGCTGGAAGCCCGACTGCAGGTTGCGGAGCATGCGCCGCAGCCAGGAAGCATGCGAGCACGGCGGCATGAGCGCCGGGTCCGGATCGACGGGCTGGCCGAGCACGCGGGAGACCCTCGCGCAGGCCTCCACGAGGGTCAGCACCTCGCCGCCGTGGAACACGTCCACGTAGGCCTGGCGACCCTCGACCTCCACGGCAGCGAGGAAGTGCCCCGGTGCACCGATGCCCTGCACCGGGATGGCGAGTTCCTCGAGCACCGCCTTGTAGACGAGGGCCAGCGTGATGGGCATGCCGCGTCTCCGCTCCAGCACGCTGTGCACGTAGCTGTTGCGCGTCGCGTGGTAGTCCTCCTGGTCGCCGCGGAAGCCCTCGTCCTCGAAGAGCAGTGCGTGGGCGTGGGCGAGCAGTGCCTGTGGCGTGCCGGTTGCGCAGCGGGCCCGGATCCGCGCCGCCAGGGCGCCGATCTGGGCGTGCACCGAACCCACCGCTGCATCAGGCTGCTCGTGCAGGGCGAGGGCAGCCGCTGCACGCACCAGGCCGCGCGTGGTGCCCAGTTCCTCGAGGGCGAGGGTGAAGGCCCGCATCGCGTGGGGCCTGCAGGCGGAGGGCTCCCCGTGCGAGTCCATGCAGCAGGGCGAAGGGCGTCCGCCTCAGAAGGAGATGAACTGGAGCAGTTCCTGGTACCGGCGATCCACCGTGTGGCGATCGGCACCGGCGATCCGGTCGACGCCGAAGCCCTCGACCGTCAGGCTCGCGGTGACCGTGCCGTAGGCCACGGCACGCTTCATGTTGCCGAGGTTGATGGTGTCGCAGTTGGCGAGGTAGCCCATGAAGCCGCCCGCAAAACTGTCGCCCGCGCCGGTGGGATCGACCACCACTTCGGTCGGGTACGCCGGCAGCGCGAAGTGGAAGAACTGGCTGAACAGGAAGCAGCCGTGCTCTCCCTTCTTCACGATCACGAGCTTGGGGCCGTAGGCGAGCGCAGCGCGGCC
>JBEATZ010000139.1:0-14954 GCA_041161695.1 Planctomycetota bacterium
GGTGCTGCGCCAGCTGCGCGCGCGCGGCGACGACACGCCCGTGCTCGTGCTGTCGGCGCGCAGCAGCGACCGCGACCGCATCCGCGGGCTCGAGCTGCGCGCGGACGACTACCTGACCAAGCCCTTCCACCTGCGCGAACTGCTGCTGCGCGTCGACGCGCTGCTGCGCAGGCGCCCTGCCACGGCACCGGGCACCGACCTCCTGTCCTTCGGCGGCAACACCATCGACTTCCGCGCGATGACCGCCGTCACCTGGCGGAAGGAGCAGGTGGAGCTCAACGCCACCGAGGTCAAGCTGCTGCGCCTGTTGTCTGCCAACATGGGCACGGTGGTGGCGCGGCGCACGATCGTCGAGCACCTGTTCGGCAGCGGCGCCGTGGCGACGGTGCGCACGCTCGACAACCTCGTGCTGCGGTTGCGCCGCTTGTTCGAGCCGGATGCCGCGGAACCACGGCACCTGCTCACGGTGCGCGGCGTGGGCCTGCGCCTCGTCGCCTGACGCCGGCCGTCAGAACACGCGCGCGGTCAGCACGTTGGAGGCGCTGATCGGCACGGTGAGTGCGTTGGGGTCCAGCACGATGGACTGGAACCACAGGTTGGTGTTCACCGGCACGCTGTTCGGCACCGGGAAGAAGAAGCGCGCCCAGCCCTGCGCATCCCCCACCACCGGGCCGCGCAGGATCGCCAGCGTCTGGAACTGGTTGCCGAGTCCGAGGCTGATCACGCCCGGGATCACGGACGGCTGGGCATCGAGCCCCACCAGCAGGTAGTTGGCGCGCATGTTGTCGGTGCGCGCGGTGATCAGGTTGTTGAAGCCGTTGCGCACGAGGGCCGAACCGCCCACGAGCGCGGGCGGGTCGTTGCCGGTCACGGCCAGCGTCACGGCATTGCTCGCACCGACCTGGCTCTCCACCGTCACCTGCGCGTTGCCGATGGGCGTGTTGGACGGCATCAGGAACCCCAGCGTGTACTGCGTGGGCCGCGTGAAGTTCACGTTGGTGCCGTTCACGCGCAACCGCACCACCTCGTCGAGCAACTGGCCGGTCAGCACGATGGGCGGCGCCTGGTAGGCGGGAACGGCAGACGGGGTCAGCGTTGCGATCACCGGCGGCACGCGCGAGCCGTACGTGCGTCGCAGGCCGTCGAGATCGCCCGTGCTCAGCGCGCTCCGCTGCCCCATCGTCGGCTGCGGCGCGTACGCGGCGTTGACGAGGATCGTGGGCTGGCCGTTGGTCGACGACTCGGTTGCGCCGAAGTGCATCACCGAGCCGAAGTCGTAGGGCGTCTGCAGGCGGTTGCCGGTGGGAGCGATGTCGAAGAGGTAGCGGTCCTCGTTGGCGATGTTGGCCCACTGCACTGCGACGTAGGTGTCGCGGTCGGGTCGCTGGTGCTCGTGCCAGAAACCCAGCACGTGCATGAGTTCGTGCACCATCGCGAAGCGCGAGTTCCAGTTGAACACGTACAGCCGCTGCATGCCGCCCTGCCGACCGACGGGCGAGCTGTTGAGCGGCCCGTCCAGCACCTGCACCCAGTCGGACTGGGATGCGCGCGGCACGAACGTGACGTTGACCTGTTGTTCGATCTCCAGCATCGCCGCCCGCATGGCGGACTGCTGCGCGGGCGTGACCGACGCACCCCACGTGTACGGCACCACACCGCCGGTCCAGAGCTGGCCCGCGACGAGGGCCTCCGTGGCGGGCAGCCTGCAGCCGCGCAGCGGGCGGTCCTGGAGGCTGCGCGGGAGCGAGGGCTCCTGGGCCCCGAGCGCGGCAACGAGCATCAGCAGCGGGAGCAGGCGCATGGTGCGGCGATTGTGCCTGCTGCGCGCGAGCCGCAGAAGCCCCGCGCCGTGCGGGACTCACATGCGCGGGCGGAACAGCCGGTCCGCGTACCGACTGGTGCCGTGCCGACGCGCGATGCGATCGGCCCTTCGCATCGCCTCGGTCACCGGCATCAGCACCGCGCCTGCCGGGACCGGGATCCACAGAGCGTGGTCGCGGTGCGCCTCGATCACCCGGTCGAACTCGGCCGTGGTCGCGGCGGCCTCCAGCTGGTCGAGCAGCGGTCTGTCGACGAGCGCGGCCCCGGCGGCTGCGTGCTGCACGGTGCGCCCGAGCAGGTCGTCCGTACTCACCTGGAACAGGTCTGCCAGGGCGACGAGGTCGCGCATGGTCGGAAAGCGCGTGCCGTTCTCCCACCGCGACACCGCCGATTCGTGGCCGTCGATCCGCTCGGCCACCTGGCCCTGGGTGAGGCCGGAGCCCGCGCGCAGTTCGCGCAGCCGGCGCGCGAAGTGCGCCTCCACGGGGTCGGTCGGGATCGGGTTCGGTTCCGCTGGATCGTGCACGGATGTTCGGCTCCACGTACGGCAGAGGGCGTCCGCCGCAGACATGTGGGAGTGGAGGGGCAAGGCGGTCGAAAAACCGGCCCCCGTCACGCCACTTGACGATGCGTCATTCTACATTCTGATTTGGCAACAGACAGAACCTGTCTTTCGGGAAGAACTCCGCCATGGCCCAGCCCATCCCCTTCGATCCCGAGCCCCTGCGCCGGCTCGCCTACCACACCGCGGGCAAGTTCCTCGCGCCCCCCGTGCTGGCCGAGGAGGCCGGCGACCAGGCCATCCACCTGCTGGTCCTGCAGTGCCTCGAGGGTTTCGCCCCGCGCTGCCCCGAAGCGTGGATCCGTGTCGTGGCGAAGCGCGTGGCCATCGGTGTGCGGCGGAGCGGCTGGACGCGCACGCTGCCGCTGGAGGAGCACCTGTTGGCAACGGACCCGTTTGCCGAGGCTGCCCACACGCGGCGCGACCTGCTGTGGGACGAGGTCGCCGACGGGCTCACGCCGCGCATGCGCGAGGCCCTCTGGGCCGCGCGCACGCACCGCCTCACGTGCCAGGCTGCAGCCGCCTGTGGCATGCGGCCTCGCGACTTCCGCAGGTCGCTCCGCTCGATCTGCAAGCGCGCGCGACGGGTGCTGGAGACACGACGCGCGGCCGGGACGGGCGAGGCCATGACGCACGGCAGGTGACGTGCGGCCGGAGCTCAGGGCCGGTTGCGCCCGAGCCGCTCGTGCGCGCCCACGAAGTCGTCGCCGAGGAAGGAAGCCGCCAGGTTGACCTCGCCCGCGAGCAGCGTGGCGGCGATGACGCAGGCGAGTTCGCGCGCCGAGGCAGCTCCCACGATGGACTGTCCCTCGGCTGCGGTGCCCTTCTGCGTGCCGCCGCCCACGGTGGCCGCGTGCAGGTTGGGCAGGTCGAGGCTCGCGTAGAGGTCGCCCCCGCGGGCCTCGAGGGACAACGTGCCCACCGAGCTCTCCGCCACGTATGCCGCGTCCTGGCCGGTGGCGACGTAGATGCCTGCGAGCCCGTTGGCGATCTGGATCGCGTGGTTGGCGGTGCCCATGCGCGCGTACGCGAGCTGGTACGTGTTCCACAACTCCGCGATCTGACCGGCGGTCGTCTTCAGCTGCTCGCGCACCACCGCCTCGGGCACCAGTGCCTCCGCCACCACCCACTTGCCGCGCCAGCAGCGCAGCGTCGCGCGCTTCTCCACGTCGTGTCCGTGCAGCAGGGTCATGGCGGCGCCGGGGACAAGGGCCACGAGGGCTCCTGCTGCCTTGGTCACCATGTTGATGCCGTGGGCGTCCCCGGTGGTCATCTCGAGGCGCAGCAGGAGGCGCCGGCCGAGGAGTTCCCACGAGAGCTCCGTCACCCTGCCGTGCGCGGTGGTTGCCTCGGCTGCGGCAACGAGCCGGCTGCGCTCCGCGTCGACGAAGCGCCCCGCGGCGAGCGCGGCCTCCACGCTGTCGAACGAGAGGATCGGCCAGACGGCGAGACCGTCGCGGAGCACCCGCGCACGGATGCCGTTTGCACACACCTTCAGGCCGCGCTGGTAGGAGGCGACCATGGTGCCCTCGCAGGTCGCCATGGGCACCGCGTAGGTGCCCTCGAAGTCGCCTTCGAGGCGCAGCGGCCCCACGACGCCGAGCGGAACCTGTGCGTGCCCGACGAAGTTCTCGACGTTGCCGCGCGCGACGGCAGCCGGCACCGGGGCGCCTGCCACGTGCGGCATCGCCACACCCGTCCAGGCGCGGCGCGCGGCCACCACCGCATCGTCGAAGTCGTTGGTGCGGTCGCGGGGCGGGGAGGTCTCGAGGCTGCGCCTGCTCATGCGCGGATTCTAGGAACCTGCGCGCCGAAAGAGCGCAGCCACCGCGCAGTTGCGTGTGACGCTGGCTCGCGCGGTCGCTAACCTGCCGCCATGAACCGCACGCTCCTCGCGCTGATCTGCTCGCCCCTGCTGCTGCCGCTGCTGTGCGCCCAGGACGGCGCGAAGAAGGCGCAGACCCCCGGCTACAAGGACACGCCCGTGCTGCCGTCCGGATGGCACGTGCACGACAGCGACCGTCCGCACCCGACCGTGGTGACGCCTGCCCCCGCGGGCGACCCGGTGGCCCCGCCTGCGGACGCCATCGTGCTCTTCGACGGCAAGGACCTCTCGAAGTGGACCGGCCGCGACGACAAGGCCTCGTGGAAGCTCGCGGACGGGCACATGGAGGTGAACGGCACCGGCGACATCCAGACGCGCGACTCCTTCGGCGACTGCCAGCTGCACGTCGAGTTCGCGACGCCGGTGCAGGTGCGCGGCGAGTCGCAGGGCCGCGGCAACAGCGGCGTGTTCCTCTTCGGCCGCTACGAGGTTCAGGTGCTCGACTCGTACGAGAACGTCACCTACGCGGACGGCCAGTGCGCATCGCTCTACGGCCAGTACCCGCCGCTGGTGAACGCGTGCCGCAAGCCGGGTGAGTGGCAGACCTACGACATCCTGTTCCGCGCTCCCCGTTTCGACGCCAACGGCAAGTGCACCGAGCCCGCGACGATCACGGTGATCCAGAACGGCATCGCCGTGCACGTGAGCCGCGAGTACCTCGGTGACAGCTCCCATCGCTCACTGCCGAAGTACAACGCCCACGGCGAGAAGGGCCCGATCCGCCTGCAGGACCACGGCGACCTGGTGCGCTTCCGCAACATCTGGATCCGCCCGCTTCCTGCCGAGGCGGCGGCGGGCCCGGCCAAGCCGACCGAGGGCAAGCGCGGCTGAGCCCGAGGGGCGAGCTCGGTCAGTCCGCTTGCTCGCGCAGCGCAACCGTGCCGGCACCCAGCAGGGCGTGGACGCGCAGCAACTCGGCGTGGTCCGGCTGGTGCACGTGGAACGGCACCGGCACGACCTCGGGATCGTCGAAGGCGAACGGCGGCTGTGGCTCGGCGGCCGCGAACTCGGCGCGCAGCCGAACGGGCAGCGCCACGAACACGCGCGATGGCGCGCCGAACTCGCGCCACCACTCGCCGAGTCGCTCGCTGGTCTCGCCGAGCTGGCGTTCCCAGTTCTGCAGGCGCAGGCGCGAGCCGTAGCGCGACTTGCCGCGGGTCTTGAGGTGCGTGGGCTGCGCCTTGCCGGTGCCGCGCACGACATAGCGCTTGAAGGCCTTGTGGCGCACCAGTTCGAGCCCGTCCCACCAGCCCACCGCGGAGGCGCCGGCGCGCAGCAACAGCAGCACGTGGGGCCCGGGCGCGAGGTCGCCGTGCGCAAGGTGTTCGGCGAGGCTGCTGCCCGGTACCGGCTCCGGGGCCAGCAGCGGCAGGCGGAGCGCCGTTGCCGGGTCGCGGCCGCGGAAGCAGCGTGCCGTGGCGTCCCAGCGTGCATCCGGCACGCGCGCCAGGAACGCATCGAGCTCCCCGGCGAGGTCGTCGATGCGGAAGCGGCGCTCGGGCACCGTGGGGTCCATCAGCGCACGACGGGCCCGTGGGACGCAGCTGCGTGCAGCGGCAACGCATCCGCACCCGTGAGCCCGAGGCGTTCGTTGATCGCGCGCAGGTGGTGGTCGATGCCGATCTCCGCGCCGGGGACGAAACCGGGCACGGTGATCACGTGGGCGAGGATGCCGCCGAGGCCGCGGTGCGCCATGGTGCGCGGCAGCAGCACGAGGTCCCCGGCGCGCACGGGCGTCTCGACCACCAGGGTGGCTGCCTCCTCGCGCGTCACGGTGAGCGGCCGCTCGATGCGGTCCACCTTCGCGCTGGTGAGGATGCGCGCGCCCGGAGTCGCGGCCTGCACCAGGTAGAGCTCGTCGAAGCCGCCCTGCGCGGGGTGGTAGTGGGTGAAAGAATCAGCGATGCGCACGCGATGGGCATTCAGGCCCTCGAAGGCGTAGGGACCGGGCTTGCCGCGCCAGGTGAGCACGAGCCTCCGGTAGGCATCGGACTCGGTCGCGCAGCCCCCGGGCTCGCTGACGATGCGCGGGTCGTCGTCGGGGCGCAGCAGGATGGGCACGGTTGGCGCCGGTTCGTGCGGCAGTTCGAAGACCAGCAGGTCGAGCGGTGACGACAGCACAAGCGACGTTCCCGGGTGCACCAGCAGCAGGTCGCCCACCCCGGCCTCGCCCGAGGCACCGGGGCGCGCGCCGTCCGTGTCGAGCAGCAGGGCTCGCGCCCTGCCGCGCTGGACGAAGGCGATGCGCTGTGCGTCGTGCGGTTCGAGACGCTCGCACCGCGGCAGCCAGCCGAGCGCGTGACCCGGGTTGGCGCGCGCGAAGGAACGAGCGAGGGCATCGAAGGCAGCGTCCCCGCCGCCGACATCGAGATGCGCGACCAGCGGCCGGCCGTCCGGAGGCAACGATGCCACGGGCGCCGTGGCGCACGCTGCAAGCAGCGACAGGATGGCAGCGGTACCGACGCGGAACACATGCACACTATACGGTTGAAGCACCGCGACGGTCGCGCCCATGATCGTGGCATGACCCCTTCTCCCGGTTCGGCGGAGCGCCCGCTGCGCGTCGCCATCGTCGGCTCCGGCCCGTCCGGCTTCTATGCCGCCGAGGCGCTGTTCAAGGTCGCGGGCCTGCACGCACAGGTCGACATGATCGACCGCCTTCCCACCCCCTTCGGCCTCGTGCGCGGCGGCGTGGCGCCCGACCACCAGAACATCAAGTCGGTGGTGAAGGTCTACCAGAAGTTGGCCGAGAACCCCGGCTTCCGCTTCCACGGCAACGTGCGCGTCGGCAAGGACGTGCAGGTGGCCGAGTTGGACCAGTGCTTCGACATGATCGTGTGGGCGATCGGCTGCGAGAGCGACCAGAAGCTGGGCATCCCGGGCGAGGAGCTCGAGGGCGTGCACTCGGCCACGTCGTTCGTCGGCTGGTACAACGGCCATCCCGACCACCGCACGCATCGCTTCGACCTGGCGCGGGCCACGCGTGCAGCCGTCGTGGGCAACGGCAACGTGTCGATGGACGTGTCGCGCATCCTGCTCAAGTCGCCGGACGCCCTCGCCTCCACGGACATCGCCGACCACGCCCTGGAGCAGCTGCGCAGCAGTTCCGTGCGCGAGGTCAGCCTGCTGGGCCGCCGCGGCCCGGCCCAGGCGGCGTTCTCGCCCAAGGAGATCGAGGAGATCGCCGAACTGCCGGACGTGGACGTGGTGGTGCGCGCCGACGAGGCAGCCCTCGACGAGTACAGCGCCAAGTGGCTGGAGAAGCAGGCACGCAGCGCCCAGCGCAACGTGAAGTTCCTGTCCGAGCACGCCGCACTCGGCGAGGGCAGCAAGCCGAGGAAGCTGCGCGCACGCTTCTGCGTGGCGCCGGTGGAGCTGCTCGGCCGCGAAGGGCGCGTGGTGGCCGTGAAGGTGCAACACGCCGTGCTGGTGCCGGACAGCACGGGCACGCCGCGCCCGCAGATGCTGGACCGCTTCGAGGAGATCCCCGCGGACCTGGTGTTCCGCGCCATCGGCTACCGCGGCGTGCCGATCCCCGGCCTCGCCCACGACGAGCGCAAGGGCATCGTGCCCAACGACGCAGGCAGGGTGCTGGAGAAGGTGGGCGGCGCGGTGCGAACGGGTCACTACGTGGTCGGCTGGGCCAAGCGCGGTCCGTCGGGCCTCGTGGGCACCAACAGCCCCGACAGCAAGGCCACCGTCGAGCAGATGGTCGCCGACCTGCAGCAGGGCAGGGGGGTGCTCGCCCCCAGTGCAACGCTGGGTGCGCTCCTGCAGCAGCGCGGCGTCGACGCCGTGAGCTGGCAGGACTGGACGAAGCTCGATGCACACGAGGTCGCGACCGGATCCGCACGCGGCAAGGTGCGCGACAAGCAGCCGGACGTGGAGGCCCTCATGGCCACCGTGCGCACGCTGCGCGGCTGAGCCCGCCAAGGCCGCCCTTCCATCGCACGGGGAGCCACGTAGCCTTCGGCCCATGTCCGAGGTATCCCGTGCGCGTCCGACGGCCCTGCGCCGCATCCTGCATGCAGTGCCCTTTGCGCTCGGTGCAATCACCGCCGGGCGCCTCTGGTCGATCCACCACGGCAGCAACCTCGTGCCGGTGGTCGGGGAGATGGCACTCGCAGGCTTCTGGTGGCTGTTCGCGGTGATCCTCGCCTGTGCCTTCATGGCCTCGCGGCATGCGGACCACCTGGCACAACGGCTGGGCGAACCCATGGGCACCATCGTGCTCACGCTGTCCGCCATCGTGATCGAGGTGGCGATGGTGTCCGCGGTCATGCTGGGCGGCGAGGCCGACCCGAGCGTGGCGCGCAACACGATGTTCGCCACCCTCATGATCATCCTGAACGGGCTGGTGGGCCTCGCGCTGCTGATCGGCGGGTGGCAGCGCCACGAGCAGTCCTTCAACCTGCAGTCGTCCTCGACCTACCTGTCGCTGCTGATCCCCCTCGCAGCCATCACGCTCGTGCTGCCGACGTTCTCGAGGAACCTGATGATGGACGGTACCGAGCTCGAGGGATCGATGACCCTCCAGCTCGAGATCTTCCTCGGCATCGCATGCCTCCTGGTCTACGCCGCGTTCCTGTGGCTGCAGACCTCGCGGTACCGGTCGTTCTTCAGCGCGACACCGGCCGGCGAGGAAACGCCGCACGAGGTCGCGAGCCTGCAGGTGCACGAGCACGTGGAGGAATCGAACCGGGAGATGGAGCTGCTCGCGCGGCTCGAGATGCGCTTCGACGACGAGGACGACCTGGTGTTCGAGAAGAGTTCGCGGGCAGGCGAAGCCGCCGACTGCCACCTGCGTGCACCCACGGAGGAGACACCACCTGCGTGGCGCAGCGGCTCGTTGCTGCTGGCCCACCTGTTCCTCGTGGTGCTGCTGGCCGAGCACGTCGGCGAGGAGATGACGGGGATGTTGACGGCGGCAGAACTCCCGCTCGCCCTCACGGGCGTGCTGGTTGCCGTGCTCATCCTCGCACCCGAGGGCCTTGCAGCCGTCATGTCGGCGAAGCGCGACTCCATGCAGCGCACGATGAACATCCTGCTGGGCTCGGCGCTCTCGACCATCGGGTTGACGGTACCCGCCGTGCTGTTGTTGTCGGTGTGGCTGGACAGTCCCGTGGCACTCGGCCTCAGGCCGGCGGAGATCGTGCTGCTCGTGACCACGCTCCTGCTCTGCATGAACAACTTCCTGCGCGGCAAGGTGAACACGATGCAGGGCATCGTGCACCTGACGTTGTTCCTCACCTACTGCGTGCTGCTTTTCGACTGAGGGACGAGGGATTGGGGGCGCGTTGGGCGCAGAGGAGCGCGCGCGGCGCGCTCCCAACCTCTCTCCCGCCCGCGCATTCCTCCAGGGCTCGAGGCGTCTCGCGCCCACTCACTCCGGCAGCGCGTTGAGCGTGTAGAACGCCTCGGCTGGCGTCCCTGCCACGCCGCCTGCAGCGCGCACACCTGCACCCACCACGTGGTGCACCCAGACCGGCTTCATGCCGTCGACGTCGATCTCGACGGTGCGGCCGTCGCCCACGACGCGCGCTGCCGTCACGGTGAGCGGGGTGTTGTCGCGCTCGGGGCAGCCGTAGCCCGCATGGTGGTCATAGGTCCAGCGCGCCACGGCGAAGGAAGCCGGCGCGATCGACGCAGCATCGACCGCGTGGCTGTAGCGCAGCGTGAAGCCGGCCTTGCGCGCGGTGACCTCGATCAGGTCGAAGGACTCGCCGCCCTTCCACACGAGGCGCTGGATGCCGTCCATCGACTTGCCCAGCGAGCCCCAGCCGCGGTTGGTGAGGCCGCACCACAGCGACCCGTCGGTGGCCCACGCCACGCGCGTGATGCCGCACTTCAGGCCCTTGCGGAACGGGTAGCACGCTCCCTGCCACCGGCCCGCCACCTTCTCGAGGCTCATGCGGAACACCTCGGCCGACCACTGGTCGCCGCAGAGCACCTGGCCCTTGTAGGGCCCGAACCTTCCCGCGTCGTCCCACACGAACCCTCCCGGCGAGCGGCCGACTCGGTCGTACGGGATCCACACCGCAGGCAGGCGGAAGTTGGGGATGGTGGCTGCCGCCACCTCCATGCGCTGGCCGCTCTTCACCTCGCCCGGGTGCTGCACGCGGCTCTGTGGCAGTTTGCACGACTCGATGCCGTGCGGATGGCCGTGGAAGTCGCCCTCGGCGAGCGCCGCGAACTTGCTGGTCGCGCACCACTCACCCTGGTTGTCGGTGTAGAAGACCTCGCCCCACGGCGCGGTGCCGACGCCTGCCGGTGAGCGCAAGCCCGCGCACACGCCTTCCCACGTGCCGTCCTGCTTCACGCGCGCCGCCCAGCCGCGGAAGGCCGCGAAACCGAACGGCTCGTCGCCGAACGGCTTGTTCCACGTCATCCACATGGTGCCGTCGCCGGCAAGCGCGGGACCGAAGCCGTATTCGTGGTAGTTGCCCGACAGCGGCCAGCCCGAGCTCACGGTGCGCAACTCGTCCATGCGCCCGTCGCCATCCTTGTCGCGCATGCGCGACAGTTCGCCGCGCTGGGAGGTGTAGAACCAGCCCTCGTGTTCCAGCAGCCCGAGCGGCTCCTGCAGGCCCTCGGCCCACAGCTGGAAGCGCGGCTCCGCGCCGTGGGCATCGCGCACGAGCCAAACCTCGCCGCGTCGCGTGGCGACGAGCAGGTCCTTGCCGACCGGCGCGAGTCCGCCGACCTCGAGCACCACCTCGGGCGGCTGCTTCAGGTCGACGATGTCGAGCAGGGACTCCGCCGGGCCGCCCTGCGGGCTGGCGAGCAGCGAACACAACGCGAAGGACAGCATGCTCACCATGTGTAGATGACCTCCACGACGCTCCCGGCGCGCACCAGCACCGACGTGACGGGCTTGCCGTCGACCAGGGTCTCGAGGGTCCCGGGCACTGCGCCCGTGGCCAGTTCGACGTCGCCGCCCTCGGCGGCAATCCTGCGCACCAGCACGGTGCCGCCCTGGTCGAGGCGCGGTTGGATGGCATCGCGCACGGTTACCGCTCCCACCGCGAGCAGGAAGGTCGGGTAACCCTCGGCATCGACGTCCCAGCCGGTGACCCGGACAGGGGCCGCATCCGCGGCTGCGCCCGCGGGCCGGAACACGGCCTCCTTCGCGAGCTTCACGACGTCGCTGCCCAGCGGGTCGAGCAACTGGCCGGCCCTGCCCTCCCACGTGCCGCCGGCATCGAGGAACGAGCCGCGCCAGATCCACGCGAGGCGCGCGTGCTCCACGTCGTAGGCGTGGTGCGTGCGCAGCGGCGAGCCCACGGCCATGCAGCGTGCCGACAGGCCGCGCAGGAACGCACCGTGCAGGATCGGCTTCTCGATGGGTTCGAGCTTCATGCCGCCCGCGGACTTCACGCCGACGGGCACCGGTGCGGCGGCGCCGAGCGACGACCACGAGCGCAGGGCATCGACCTGGGCGACGGCGGCCTCGGTGGCCTGCGGCCAGAACGAGGGCATGCGCGTGCCGGGCCGGTGCTTCGCGGGATGCAGCAGCCACTCGCGGAACCAACCCGGCTGCAGGCGCTCGTGCTGGATGGCGAGGTCCATGCCCTTCACGCCCGTCGACTGGTACTCGCCGAACGAGTGGCAGGTCACGCAGCCGAATCCCTTCGATCCCACGGTGGTGCGTCCTGCGGCCACGGCCTCGACGCCAAAGGCTGGCTCGACGTCGTCACCGGGCACCGCGTCGACGGCGCGAAACAGCTGCGCGTACTCCTCCGCTGCCGCCGCGGGCACGAGCGGCATGCGCGCCTTCACGTAGTGCCTCGCGCGCAACCCGTCGCCCAGCACGCGGCGGATCCACTCCGGGCGCAGCCGGTGGCCGACCTGGTCGAGCGAGGGTGGCAGCCTGCCCTCGTCGCCGACGTCCTCGACCTCGACGAGACCGGCAGCGGCCTCGGCACGCATGCCTCCCTCGCCGTCGCGCACGTGGCAGGACCTGCAGCCATCGCGCTCCATGGTGAACGCGAGGCGGGTGCGTGGGGTCACGTCGTCGCGCACGGCATCGCGAGCCGTGAGCACGGCTGCGTCGGCAAGCGGCTCTTCGAGGGTCGGGCAGCTCCCGCCCGCGAGGTCCGCGAACGGCGCCGGCGGCTTGCTGCGCACGGCAGGAGGCGTCGCCACTCCGGGAGGCGTGTCGGCATGGCACGCGCCGCAGGAACGCGCCGACCAGGCCTCGCGACCGCGTGCTGCGGCAGCCTCGTCGACGGGTCCCGACGCAGGCGGCACGAGGGCCTCGTTGCGGGCGGTGAGGCGCTTGCCGTCGAGGCGCTCCTCGCCGAAGCCCGGGCCGCTCCACCACACGTCGAGTTCCTCCCCGCCCTGCGCCTCGGTCATCACCACCGTGAGCGCATGAGCGCCTGCCGTGAGGCGCACGGTGCCGCTGCGCTTGCGGTACGGGGCGATGGCGCCGTTCTCGACCACCTGCTGCCCGTCGATCCAGAGCCACGAGGCGTCGTCCGACCCGCAGGTGAAGGTGTACTCGCCGTCGACGGGCACCGTGAGCTCGGCACGGAAGCGCATGGCGAAGTGGTCGTTCCGGGTGCGGTGCGAGATGTCGAACCCCTGTGCGATGCCGCTGCCGGTCGGCGTCAGGCCGTCGAGCTCGGGCACGCGCGGGTTGTTGATGCGCAGCTCGAAGCACTCCCAGTGGATGCCCTGCGAGGGAGCGGCCTCCTCGGGCCCCTTGCGCTGGCTGCGCAGCAGGAATGCGGCGATGGCGGACGACTGCTGCGGCTCGAGCTCGAACCGGTGTGCGCCCAGGTCCGGGCGCGTGGCCGAGGGATCGGTGAGGAAGGACAGGACGCTGGCACGGTCGGTTGCGGCAGCGAGGCCGCCGATGCCCGACTCGGCATGGCAGGCAACGCAACCGGACTCGCGCCACGCACGGGCACCCGACTCGATCGACGCACTGTCGGTGCCGCAGGCCTGCAGCGGGCTCGCGCCCCACGCCGCGCGCAGCATCTCGGCGAGGTCGACGGCCTCGGCTGCGCCTGCTGCATGGTGGGACTCGAGCTTGGCCGCGAGCCATGCGGCGCTGCGGCGGTTGCCGATGCCCTCGAGGCGCGGCGCGGCGAGAGGCGCGAGTTCGGCTGGCGCCGTGGCCCCGCTCGCATGGCACGCCGTGCAGCGCTGGGCCGCCACGGTGTGCAGGGCGCGGCCCAGTGCCGCCTCGTCACGCGGGGTGCGCGGGGCGCCCTCGCCACTGCATGCTGCCAGCAAGACGACCGGGGCGAGGAACAGGCGGCGCATGTGCGCAGCGTGCGGCACCCCCCGCAGCCGGTCAAGCCGCAGGATGCCCCCGAGTTCAGTCGCGCTCGAAGGCGACGGCCATGCCCATGCCGCCGCTCATGCACAGCGAGGCGATGCCGCGCCGCACCTGGCGACGCTTCATCTCGTGCAGCAGGGTGACGACGATGCGCGCCCCGGTCGCGCCAATGGGGTGACCGAGGGCGATCGCACCGCCGTTCACGTTGAGGCGGTCGGCAGGGACCTGCAGCTCGCGCTGGCAGGCCAGCATCTGGGCGGCAAAGGCCTCGTTGAGCTCGTAGAGGTCGTGGTCGAGCAGGCTGGTGCCGGTGCGCGCCAGCAGGTTGCGGATGGCGGGCACCGGGCCGATGCCCATGATGCGCGGGTCGACGCCTGCGGTGGCGGAGGCGCCGAGCCACGCGAGCGGCTCGAGACCCCGCCGGCGGCACTCCTTCTCGCTCATCAGCACGAGCGCGGCGGCGCCATCGGTGATGCCCGAGCTGTTCCCGGCGTGGACCGTTCCAACCTTCGGCCGGAACACGGGCGGCAGCTTGGCGAGGTCGCCGATCGTCACGCCCGCGCGCACGTGCTCGTCCGTGTCCACCACCATGTCGCCCTTGCGCCCCTTGATGGAGATGGGCGCGATCTCGGCCGCGAATCGACCCGCCTGCTGCGCTGCCTCGGCACGCTGGTGCGAGGCAAGGGCGTACTGGTCCTGTTCCTCGCGCCCGATGCGGTGGTCGTCCGCCAGGTACTCGGCGGTCATTCCCATGGGCTCCTTGAGGATCCCGCAGGTGAAGCCGTCCTGGTAGTTGCCGTCGAGCACGTCGACATGGCCGAGCCGGAAGCCCTGGCGCATGCCGGGCAGCAGGAACGGGATGTTGGTCATGCTCTCCATGCCGCCCACGAGCACGATGTCCCTGCCGTCGAGCAGGATGGCCGCGCGGCCCTGGTCGATGGCCTTGAGGCTCGAGCCGCAGGCCTTGTTGACGGTGAGGGCCACCGCGCCGTGGCCGCAGCCCGCCGCGATCGCGACCTGGCGCGCAGGGTTGGGGCCCGAACCGAGCTGGCGTGCCTGCCCGAACACGACTTCCTGCACGTCGTGGGGCTGGATGCCGGCACGCTGCACGGCCGCGCGCGCCGCATGGGCGCCGAGGTCCACGGCCGAGAGGGGGGACAGGGCCCCGAGGAACTTGCCGATGGGTGTGCGGGCTGCGCTGACGACGGCGACGCGGTTCATGGCGGAGGGGATACAGGCAGGGCGTGCGGGGATCCAGCGCGACGCGGCAGGCGCACGGGACCTGCCGATGCCAAGGCAGGCTCGCCGCACCTGCTGTTTTCCCCAGTGGCGATCGCAAGTCCCAAGGCACGCGTACCGATAGATGCGAGGATGCTCAGGGATCGCGACGAGAAGGC
>JBEATZ010000147.1:0-3354 GCA_041161695.1 Planctomycetota bacterium
CCAAGGGTCAGGGCGGTCCTGCCACGGGCCCGGTCGGTTCGGCCAAGCCCGATGATGGTTCGCCCAAGAAGCCCGATGTCGACGAATCGCTCGAACCCGTTCGCGCCATCGTCGAGGGCCGCGGCACCGCCGTGGTGCGCGCCGACCGCGCCGGCTCGGTGCAGGCGGTGGTGAAGGCGCTGGGTGAGGCCAAGGTCTCCTGGGCGCTGCACGGCGGCGAGGGCATGCTCGATGACACCGCCGTGCTGGCGGGGCAGAAGCCTGCCGTGCTGCTCGAGCCCGAGGTGATCCGCGAGGATCAGGGCAAGCTGCGCAACATCGCTGCCGTGTACGGCGACATGGGGCTGCCCGTGTCCTTCGGCTCGGGCGAGTGCGCGGGCGCGGCCAACCTGCCGCTGCACGTGGCCTACGCGGTGCGCTACGGGCTCTCGCCCGAAGACGCCATGCTGGCGCTCACGCGGCGTCCGGCGCAGGTCTTCCAGCTGGACGACCGCATCGGCTCGCTGCGCAAGGGCAAGGACGCGGACCTCGTGGTGTTCAGCGGCAATCCGTTCGAGACGGGCAGCCGTGTGCTGCTCGTGGTGATCAACGGCAGCGTGGTGGTCGATCGGCGGGAGGAACAGACGCGATGAACCGGACCCTCACGGCACTCTCGATCCTGGCGTTCGCGGCTGCACTCGCGGCCCAGGATGCGCCCAAGCAGCAGCAGCCCGAGCGCGGCTTCGAGGTCTTCCGCGGCAACCGCCCCGAGAAGGAGTCGGACTACCAGGTGGCGAAGTGGGGCCCGCGCGGCCTGCCGAGCCCGGCCTATGCCTTCTACGCGCGCAAGGTGCTCACGGCCGTCGACGCCCCCATCGACAACGGCGTCGTGCTGACGAAGGACGGCACGATCGTGGCCGTCGGGCGCGCGGACCAGGTCGAGGTGCCTGCCGGGTACGAGAAGGTCGACTGCGGCGACGCATGGATCGTGCCCGGCCTCGTCGAGGCGCACTGCCACATCGCCAGCCCGAGCTTCGACCTCAACGACACCGTCCACTCCACCAACCCCGAGTTCCGCACGCTCGACCTGGTCACGCTCAACCACGACCAGGTCAAGGTCGCTCAGGCCGGCGGCGTGTCCACCGCGCTCTACATCCCGGGCTCGGGTTCGAACATGGGCGGCTTCGGCACGATCACCAAGACGTGGGGCCGCACGCCGGAAGAAGCCCTCGTGCGCTTCCCGGGCAGCCTCAAGATCGCGCAGGCCGGCAACCCCGAGCGCGGCAGCGGCGACCTGGGCACGGACATGATGGGGATGAGCGAGAACATCCGCCTCACGCTGCTGCGCGGGAAGCGCTACCACGAAGAGTGGGTCGCCTTCGAGCAGGGCAAGGGCCCTCAGCCCAAGAAGCAGGTCGACCTCGAGTACCTGCGCGGCTTGTTCCGCCACGAGTACCCGGTCTCGGTGCACACCCAGATCTACCAGGTGGTGCTCAACACCCTGCAGGAACTGCGCCAGGAGATGGGCCTCTGGACCGTGATCGTGCACGGCACGTTCGACGGCTACCGCCTCAGCGAGGACATGATGGAGTACGGCGTGCCGATCGCCGGCGGCCCTCGTCAGTACTTCTTCAACACCCGCACGGGCCGCTTCGAGGGCCTGCTGGGCAACTGGTACCGCGGCGGCCAGCATGGCTGGCGCGAGCCGGTGAAGGGACTCGGCCGCGACGGCATCGGCGTGAACACCGACTCGCCCGTGGTCCCGCAGGAGCAGTTGCCGGTGCAGGCGGCCATGGCCGCTCGCCTCGGGCTGCCGCACGAGATCGCCGTCCGCGGCGTGACCATCAACCCTGCGCGCTTCCTCGGCATCGAGCACCGCGTGGGCTCCCTCGAGGTCGGCAAGGACGCCGACCTCGGCATCTGGTCCGGTGACCCCATCGACCCGCGCAGCCACGTCCGCACGATGGTCATCAACGGCACGATCTGCTACCGCCGCGACGACGCGCGGCCCATGTGGTGATGCCCGCAGTCGCCGCACTCGCCTGCCTCGCCGTCGTGAGCACGCCCTCGTGGGCGGGCCAGGACCGCGATCCGGCCACGGTCTACCTCGCTGCCCGCATCCTCACGGCTGCAGGCGAGCCGGTGGACGGCGGCGCGATGGTGGTGCGCGGCGGCAGGATCGAGGCCATCGGGCCGCGCAACGCGGTGGCGGTGCCCGCAGGCGCCACCGTGGTCGACTTCGGCACGGCATGGCTGTGCCCCGGCTTCGTCGACCTGCACCACCACGTGAGCTCGGGCGGCGGCGACATCAACGACATGGTCGCGCCGCTCAACCAGGAGCTGCGCACGCTCGACCTCGTCCGTCCCACCGACGAGGCCATCCTGCGCACGGTCGCAGGCGGCATCACGACCACGCTCTTCATCCCCGGATCGGGCACCTACATCAGCGGCTTCGGCGTGCTGCTCAAGATGCGCCACGGCGAGCCCCTCGACCGCATGGTGCTGCGACCGCTCGGCGCGATGAAGGTGGCGCAGGGCTTCAACCCCGAGCGCCAGTCGGGCGACCTCGGCGCCACGCGCATGGGGTCCAGCGAGATGCTGACGACGCGGCTGGAGCAGGGCCGCGCGTACGCGGCGGCCTGGCGCGCACACGAGGCCGGCACCGGCCCGAAGCCCGAGCGCGACGCGTCGCTGGAGCAACTGCGCCTCGTCTTCGACAAGCAGGTGCCCGTCCTCATCCACACGGCGGGCGCACGCGACTGCGTGGCCACCGCGCGGATGTTCCAGGACGTGTTCGACGTGCAGATGGTGCTGTCGCACGGATGCTTCGACGGCTTCATGGCCGCGGCAGCGCTTGCGAAGCGGCAGACCCCGGTCAACCTCGGGCCGCGCATGTACCACTTCGACCGCTGGGCCTCGTTCCAGGGCATGTGCATCGCCTACTGGAACGAGGGCTGCACGGACATGTCCATCAACACCGACGCACCCGTGGTGGCAGCCGAGGAGCTGCCGCTGCAGGCCGCCATGGCCGTGCGCCTCGGACTCCCCTACCACGTCGCGCTGCAGGCGCTCACGATCGCGCCGGCGCGACAGATCGGCGTCGCCGATCGCGTGGGATCCCTGGAGGTCGGCAAGGACGCCGACTTCTTCGTCAGCGACGGCGATCCCCTCGACTCCCGCAATCCGCCCCTGCACGTCTACATCGACGGCAAGTGCATCGTTTCGAACGGAGAAGTGAAGTGATGACCCATTCCCCCGCACGAGCTGCCGCGCTCGCCCTCGCGCTCGGCCTGCCGTCGGTCCTGCACGCGCAGGACGCGCGGCCGGTCGCGTTCACGAACGCGCGCATCCTCACCATGAGCGGCAGTCCCATCG
>JBEATZ010000233.1:0-4446 GCA_041161695.1 Planctomycetota bacterium
GGCTATGCGACGGCGGCGGTCGGCAAGTGGCACCTGGAGGCGAATCCCGTCGACGCGGGGTTCGACCGCGGCATCGTGCTGCCGGGCCAGGGCAGGTACACCGACCCCTTCTTCCTCGTCGACGGCAAGCGCACCAAGGTCGAGGGCTACGCGAGCGAGCGGATCACCGACTTCGCGATCCAGTGGCTGCAGGAGCGGCCGGCGGACAAGCCGTTCTTCCTGTTCCTCGGCCACAAGGCTCCGCACCGCGAGTGGGCGCCCCCGCCGCACCTGCTGGCGGAGTACCGCAGCAGGACGTTTGCCGAGCCGGCCACCCTCTTCGACGACCATGCCACGCGCACCGATGCGGCGCGCATCGCCACCATGACGGTGGCGAGGGACCTCACGCGCACCGACGTGAAGATGGACGTGCCCGAGGGACTGGAAGGCGCGGACCGGGTGCGCTGGCACTACCAGCGCTACATCCAGGACTACCTCGCCACGGTGCGCGGGATGGACGAACAGGTCGGCCGCCTCCTGTCGTGGATGGACGAGCACGGGCTCGCCGAGGACACGATCGTCGTCTACACGAGCGACAACGGATTCTTCCTCGGCGACCACGGCTTCTACGACAAGCGCTTCATGTACGAGGAGTCGATGCGCGTGCCGCTGCTGGTGCGGTGGCCCGGCATGGTCCGGCAGGGCTCGGTGCAGCAGGCCATGACGCTGAACACCGACTTCGCCGCCACCCTGCTCGAGGCCGCTGGCGCGCCTGCGCCGCAGGACCTGCAGGGCCGCAGCCTTGTGCCGCTGCTGCAGGGCGCCGAGCCCGAGGGTTGGCGCGATGCCGCCTATTACCACTACTACGAGCACCTCGCGACCCACAACGTGCACGAGCACTACGGGGTGCGCACTGCGACACACAAGCTGATCCGGTTCCCGCACCTCGATGCATGGGAGCTCTACGACCTCGCTGCCGATCCGGAGGAGCTCGTCAACGTGGCCGCCGACCCGGCCCATGCCGCGGTGCGTGCACAACTGGAACAGCGGCTCGCGCAGTTGCGCGCCGAACTGCACGTTCCCGCCGAGGCCGTCGCGCGCTAGCGCGGCATCGTGCCCGCCCTCACTGGGCGCGCAGCTTCACGTTCTCGCCGACCCAGTTGAGCATGGCGCGCAGCTGGTCGAAGTCCTCGTGCTTCATGCGCACCCATGCGTTGGCCATGTAGCCGGCCTCGACGCCCTGCGTGGCGGTCCCCACGGGCGGGAAGTGCACGTCGATGAGGTTGTTGCCGTACCGGCGCTGCAACTCCTCGACGCCCTCGCACCCGCTGATGCGGCCATCGCGGTCCGGCCGCAGCGCGATCATGCCGGCGCTGAACCGGCGGGAGGGCCTCTGGCTGATGCGTCCGTGGACGATGGCCTCGGCCCAGGCCGCAAAGATGTCGAACTCGTTGGCGGCTGCGTACAGGTCCCACACGCCCACGCCCGGCGGCCTGCAGCCGATCTCGCTGAACTTCAGGCCCTTGGGGCCGAAGAACCACTCCATGTGCGTGGGCGAGGTCTGCACGCCCAGTGCGCGCAGCGCATCCTGGCCGAGCTTCTCGAGCTCGTCGTAGGACGGGTCGCCGATGCGGTTGGTGACCACGATCTGCGGCGAGATCCAGCGGGTGCGCATCGCCTCGAGCACGCCGGGGAAGTAGTGCGACACGAAGTCGACGGCCACGACGCCACCGATCGAGATGGTGTCGTAGAAGCCCTCGTGGCCCTCGAGGAACTCCTCGACCGCGATCGCCTTGCCCGCCGACACGCCGCTCGCCGCCATCGCGGCGGGCAACTCGGCGTCGTTGGCCACCTTGATCACGCCCGAGGCACCTGCGGCATCCAGCGGCTTGAGGACGATGGGGTACCCTTGTGCCACCACGAATGCGCGCACCTCCGCCTCGTTCGCGCACCTGGCGCTCTGCGCGCAGGGCAGGCCGGCCGCGCGGATGGCCTCCTTCATCGCCGCCTTGTCGCGGCAGAGGTGCGCGGTGCGCACCGAGGTGCCCTGGATCCCCAGCTGCTCGCGCACCCGTGCCGCGGCCATGACGTGGGCCTCGACGGTGGCCTCGAGCCGGTCGACGGGACGGCGCGTCGAGGTCCTGCGCACGGCATCGCGCACCGCGGCCTCGTCCACCACCGAGCGCACCTGCTCGAAGCCGAACAGCCGGCTGCGCAGGTCGGCCGGGATCGCCTCGGCGGGTCGCTCGCTGATCGCCGTGACGGCGGCGCCGGACTGCACGAGGCCGCGCAGGAACTGCCGCTGGTTGGCGGGGAAGGATGGTTCGAGGAATGCGACGTGCATGGCGGCAGGCCTCAGCTCGGCAGCAGGGAACGGTAGAGGTTCACGTACTCGGGGCCCTGCCGGTCCCACGAGAAGTCCTGCGCCATGCCGTTGCGCACCAGCTTCTTCCAGTGGTCCTGGTTGCGCCAGTTCTGCAGGGCCCAGTCGATCGCACCGTGCAGCGCGCTGCTGGTGAAGTCATCGAACAGGAAGCCCGTGCCGGTGGCGGCAACCGGATCCCAGGGCGTGACGGTGTCCGCGAGGCCACCGGTGCGGCGCACGACGGGGGGCGTGCCGTAGCGCAGGCTGTACATCTGGTTGAGGCCGCAGGGCTCGTAGCGCGAGGGCATGAGGAAGATGTCGCTGCCCGCCTCGATCCAGTGGGCCAGCTCCTCGTGGTATCCCTTGTAGATGCCGACCTTGTTCGGCCAGGTGTCGCGCATCCACTGGAAGTACTGCTCGTGGCTCGCCTCACCCGAGCCCAGCACCACGAGCCGCAGGTCCTCGCGCTGCAGGAACACCGGCATGCTGTCGGCGAAGAGCTCGAAGCCCTTCTGGCTCGTGAGGCGCGAGATCACGCTCAGCACCGGTGCTCGCGGGTCGTGCGGCAGGCTGAAGCGCGACATCAGTGCCTCCTTCATGCGCGCCTTGCCGCGCATGTCGTCGCGCGTGTAGTGGTGCGGGATCATCGGGTCGGTGGCCGGGTCCCAGTCGCCGTAGTCGACGCCGTTGACGATGCCGACCAGGTCCGAGCTGCGGCTGCGCAGCAGCTCCTCGATCCCCATGCCGTACTCCGCCGTCTGGATCTCGCGTGCGTACGTGCGGCTCACGGTGGTGAGCTTGGTCGCGTGCAGGATGCCGGTCTTCAGGCAGCTGACCTGGCCGTTGCGAAGGTCGCCATGGTGCAGGTGCGCACGCTGGTCGCCGAGCCCCAGCTGCTCGAGCTGGGTCTCCGGGAACCATCCCTGGTAGCCGACGTTGTGCAGGGTGAGCAGCGTGCGCGTGCCGGCAAACAGCCGATCCCAGGAGTAGACGGTCTTCAGGTACAGCGGCAGCAGGCCCGTGTGCCAGTCGTTGCAGTGGATGACGTCAGGGGCCCACTGCAGCCGCTGGCACGACTCCAGCGTGGCGCGGCACAGCATCGCGAAGCGCAGTGGCTCGTCCGCGTCGTCGGTGTAGATCGTGCGGCGGTGGTAGAGCTCAGGGCAGTCGACGAGGTGCACCTTCGGACCGTCCTTGCCGAGCACGAGGGACTTCAGGCCGAAGCGCAGCGTGCGGTTCGGGAAGCGCACCTCGATGTCCTGTGCGCCGGGCACCGGCTCCATGGCCCTGCCGGACTCCGCCACCTGCTTGTAGAGCGGCATGAAGATCACGACATCGTGGCCCTGCCGGTGCAGGTGTCGGCCGAGTCCTGCGAGCACGTCGGCGAGGCCGCCGGTCTTCGCGAGCGGTGCGGTCTCGGAGGCGGTGAGGCAGATTCGCAAGGGTCGCATGGTGTCTCCGTGGCAATGCCGCAGCTGTGCGTGCTCGCGGCGTCGTGCCCGGTGGGGCGCGGTCGAAGTGGCGACTCCGCTGCAGAAGCGTTACCTTCCGCCGCTCCCGTTTCAAGCGCAGCGCCCATGCCCAACGTCGCATTTGCCGTCCCCTTCGCCATGGAGAACACGCTGCGCTTCGTGCGCGCCGCGCTCTCCCTCGACGGCGTCCGGCTCGGCATCGTGTCCCAGGACCCGCTCGAGCGCTTTCCGGAGGACATCCGCACGCGCATCGCCGGCTTCGCGCAGGTCGCGGACGGCATGGCTGCCGCGGGTGTTGCAGACGGCGTGAAGCGACTCGCCGGGCAGCTCGGCAGGGTGGATCGGCTGATCGGCATCCTCGAGCCGCTGCAGGTCGCCCTTGCCGAGGTGCGTGAACAGCTGCGTATCCGCGGCATGGACGCGAAGGAGGCCACCAACTTCCGCGACAAGGCCACGATGAAGGACGTGCTGCGGGCGAGCGGGTTGCCCTGCGCGCGCCACCAGCTCTGCCGCAGCCTCACCGAGGCGCTTGCCTTCGCCCACGGCACCGGCTTTCCGCTGGTCGTCAAGCCGCCTGCCGGCGCCGGCGCGCGGTCGACCGCGCGCGGGGGCACCCAGGCGGAGCTGCGG
>JBEATZ010000341.1:0-3500 GCA_041161695.1 Planctomycetota bacterium
TGGCCGGCAATCCATCGAGCGACGGGGTGATGCGCACCTCGGTGGGCAACCCGCGGCTGCGTGCCGCGGAGGAAGCCGCGCGCAGCTGGCCCGCGATCGCGCTCACGGCCGCGCCGCGCTCGCCGCCGCCACGGCGCAGGAAGCCCACGCCCATGCCCAGCAGCACGCTCAGCACCCCAACGACCACGAGCATCTCCAGCAGCGTGAAGCCGCGCTGAGCCTGCAGGGTCTGGGTGGATCGCGTCACGGCTGCGTCTCGTGTTCGTTCAGAACCGTTCGGGCCAGGTCACGTCGTCGTCGGTGTTGAACACGCGGTCCTTGCCGGCCGAGACGATCTGGTACTTGCCGGCGCCGAGGAACCCGCCATCGGCGCGCTTCCACGCCTTCGCGTCCACCACCTCGCCGGCACCGGCTTCACCCGGCAGCATCACCTTCTGCACCTTGTCGAAGCCCGCGACCTGCGACACGGAAGAGAAGTACGCCATGGGCGTGCCCCATGCGTCCACCACCTCGACGCGCGTCGTACGGCCCAGCCTCTGCATCGTCGTGCCGTGGTCGTCGGCATCGGTGTTCTCGAGCCAGCCCTCGTGCTCGGACAGGTCGATGCCCGCCGAACCCTTCTGGCTGAGGAAGAACACCAGCGACTCGATGCCCATGTTGGTGCCGTTGTCGGGCTTCACGGTGAGCTTGCCGAGCGGGTCGCGCAGGTCGTCGGGCGGCACGTTGCCGTTCGCGGAGCGATACGCATTGATGCCGTTGACGAGGAACTGCTGGCGCATGCCGGTCTCGGTGATGTTGGCCGTGTCCCTGCCGCCGATCAGGTCGGGCAGGAAGGCGGCGGCCAGCAACCCGAGGATGCCGATCACGACGAGCAGTTCGATGAGGGTGAATCCGCGTTGCATGCGCATCAGCCGTCCTTGCGGCGCTCCAGGTGGTATTCGTCGAAGGTGACGTCCGCGGCGCTGCCGCGCGTGCCGGCCGCGAACAGCTGCGTGCGCAGCTCGAACTGGGTGTCGCGGCGCAGGTTGTCGAGCGGGCGCGGCTGCTCCAGCAACGGCTGGCCGTTCCAGAACGCCTGCAGCGCGAACAGCCTGCCGGCCTCGTCGCGCGGCACCACGCGCAGTTCCAGGTCGGCAGCCGCGGTGGCGCTGAAGCCGGCGGGGTTGAAGTCCTTGCGGAACGCCTCGGCGCGGCCGTCCTCCACCACGAGGTACGGCTTGCCGTCGCGCATGCCAAGGGAGGCGCGGAAGTCCGCCTGCGCCCCTGCCTGCGCGCGCTGCGTCTCGATGCGCAGGCCCACGAAGGCGTCGGCCGTGGCCTGCGCGGCGCCTGGCTGCATGCGGACGCGCACCGCCAGGAACCTGCCGCCCTTCGTGAGCACGCCGGGGCGCTCGGCCCAGACCTCACCGGCGCGCGAGTGCGAGCCGCGGATGACGACCCGGCCGTCGCCCAGTACCGGACCCAGGCCGCCATCGCGCTCCACGGTCCAGATCGAACCCAGCTCGGTGCGCTCGAAGGCGTCCTGCAGCAGTTCCTTCTGGGAGTGGTCGTCGATGCGCGCGAGCGTCTTCTCGGCGTAGGCGCGCAGCTCGTGGTCGCGCGGCAGGTCTTGGGCGAGGCGCTGCAACTGGGTGCGGGCCTCGTCGGTGCCGCCGCGGGCGTAGTCGCACAGCGCCAGCGCCGCGCGGCTGAAGGGCTTCTCGGCATCGGGCGCGACCTCGCGCGCCTCGGTGAACGCATCCATTGCGCCACGCACGTCGCCGGCCGCGAAGCGCATCGTGCCGAGGCGCTCCAGCAGCTCCGCGGAGCGAGAGTTCGCGAGCGACACGGCACGTTCCGCATAGCGCATGGCGGCCACGAACTCGGTCGCGTTGCGCGACTCGCGGGCCTCCTGCGCCTTGCACGCGGCCATCTCGGCCACGGCGGCGACGAAGTCGTCGCGGATGCGCAAGGCCGCCTGCAGCGACTCGACGGCCGACTGCAGCTGCCCGAGTTCGCGGGAAGCGCGGCCGCGCAGGTAGTGCGCGTAGGCATCCGTGGGATCGGCCTCGAGGGCGCGGTCCACCCAGGTGATGGCTGCCTCGGGCTGGCCCACGCGCAGTTGCAGCAGCGCGATGCCCGAGAGGGCACGCGCGCGCAGCAGCGGCGACTGGTCGGCGACGGCAAGGAACGCATCTGCGGCTTCCTGCCACCTGCCGAGCGCGGTGAGGGCGGCCCCGGCGCCGAGGCGGGCGGCAGCGGCCTCGGGACCTGCGGCGGCCTGCTGCCAGGCCGTGAGCGCAGCCTCGGGACTGCCCTCCGCGTAGGCGATGGCTGCCGTGAGCAGCGGCAGCGGCGTCCCCGCAGCAGCCACGGCCTCCCGTGCCTGCTCGAAGTTCCCGGCTGCCAGCTCACAGGCGGCGATCACACCGACCACGCGGTTGCGGTCGACGGCGGCAGTGAGGGAACCCATCGCGGCAAAGGCCCGGCGGGCGAACGCCACGGCCTGCGTCGTGCGCTGGCGCGTGAGCAGGTACCAAGCGTAGGTGGCGAGCGGTGCCGGATCCTGCGGGGCCAGTTCGACGGCCTTGCGCAGGTCGGCTTCGGCATCGGCGTCGAGGCCGAGGCGCGCCTTGAGCGCGCCAAGGCCCTCGTACTGGAACGCGCTGCCGGCATGACGGCCCTCGAGTGAGCGGAACAGGTCGTGTTCCTTCGCCAGTTCGCCGGACGCGCGCAGCACGCGCACCTTCCAGCGCAGGCCCTCGATGTCGCCCTTGGAGAGCTCCAGCACGAGGTCGGCCTGGGCCAGCGCCTCGTCGAAGCACCAGGGCGCCTCGCGCGCCTGCTGCAGCAGCCACTCGATCAGCTCCCCGCGCTCGCGCAGGTGGCCGGCATCGCGCGGCACCCCGCGCTTGCGACGCTCGACCTCGTTGCGCAGCGTGTCCGCGAGCTGGACCCTGCGCACCTCCTTGGTCGGGAAGGTGCTGACGGGCCCGATCTTCCACTCGGTGAGCGAGAAC
Source organism: Planctomycetota bacterium (assembly GCA_041161695.1). Classification (GTDB taxonomy): domain Bacteria; phylum Planctomycetota; class UBA1135; order UBA1135; family UBA2386; genus JBEATZ01. The sequence continues at coordinate 3,000 of JBEATZ010000341.1, forward strand.
ACGCGCATGCGCAGGTCCTTGCCCGCGAGCGAGGGATCCGACTCCAGGTCGAAGCGGTTGCCGTCGTACTCCAGCACGCCGAAGAACGGCTCGGGCTGGTTGTCGAGGAAGATGCGGTCGTAGATGCGCGCTGCGCGCGCCTTCTTGTCCTCGCGCGACTCCTGCGCCGGCGCCGCCTCGGGAGCCGCTTCGCCACCCGAGCCGCCGTCGGCAGCGGGCTCGAGCGCGAGCGTCACGTCCTTGGCAGGCGTGCCGGGCAGCATGCGCAGGTCGAGGTGGCCGAGGTCGAGGCCGGGCTCGACCGGCAGCGATGCCAGCGAGAGCGGCGGCCGCGCCGGGAAGGCGAGGTCCATCGGCGGCAGCGGCTGCGTCTCGGAGGGCTCGACGAAGATCCCGGGCTTGAGCGCGCGCTTGCCGAGGTCCGGAGCCGCCGCAGGCGCGAGCTGCGCGGGCTGCGGCGCCGTTGCGTCGTAGGCTCGCGGCGTGGCACGGAACTGGTAG
>JBEATZ010000252.1:0-8091 GCA_041161695.1 Planctomycetota bacterium
GGGCTGGGAGCGCGCCGACTCGATCACGATGGACCCGCACAAGTGGTTCTACGCGCCGTTCGAGTGCGGCTGCGTGCTCACGCGGCACGTGAAGCGCCTCGAGGCCGCCTTCGACGCCGACGGCGCCTACATGCAGGACGTGCCCCATGATGCCGTCAACTTCTACCGTCGCGGCCCCGAGCTCACGCGCGGCGGACGCGCCATGAAGCTGTGGATGCTGCTGCGCTCGGCCGGCACCGATGCCATCGCGAGCGCCGTGCGTGCGGACGTCGAGCACTGCCACCTGGCGCACGAACTGCTGCGCGCCGACCCGCGCATCGCGATCGTGACGCCGCCGCGCATGAGCATGTTCAGCTTCGCGCCAAAGGCCGGCGAGGAGACCGGCAGGCAGCTCGTGGCGCGGCTGCAGCAGGACGGCCACACGATGCTGTCCTCCACGCGCCTGCACGGCCGCTTCGCCATCCGCTTCTGCGTCGTCAACCACCGCACCACGGCAGCCGACATCCGCGAGTCGGTGCAGCGGGTGCTCGACACGCTTGCTGCCGTGCTGCCCGCGCGCACCTGAGCGCCGCGGCTCAGAGCGGCCGGCTGCGCGCGACGCCGCTGCGGTTGCCAGCGAGGTCCTTCACCGAGACCGCGAGGCGGTAGCGGAGGTCGGCTGGGAGAGGATAGGGGAAAGAGAGGGTGAAGCCCGATGCATCCGCGCGCGTGAGCACGCAGGAGGACAACAGTGCGCCCGCGTCGACGAGGCGGCCCTGCAGGGAGGCGCGCAGCGACGTGGGCGCGAGGTCGGTCCAGCCATTCGGGTCGTCGATCGAGAGCGTGAACGTCCCATCCGCAGCGATCGCGAGTGCGACCACCGGCCCGGCTGCAGTTGCGTTACCTGCGTGGTGGATGGCCGTCACCGCATCGATGTCGGCACTGCCCGAGCCGGTGTCGCGCACGAAGCGACCCGTGGCATCGCGATCGATGCCGCTGCGCGCGTCGACGAGGCGGAGCTGCGTGATCGCACCGAGGTTGACGCGGCCCGCGGCCACGTCGGGATGACCGACGAGGTCCTGCAGGTCGAACGCGTCGCCGCCTGCCTCGCAGACGTCCTGCGGGTCGGCGCCCGCGGCCTGCGCGCTGCCCGCGAGCACGGGCACCTGCCCGGCGAGGTTCTCGACAGAGCCGACGGGGATCACGGCAAACGCGCCGGGCTCGGCGTCCGGGCCGAACCAGCGCGCGGGCATGCGCGCGAAGTCCGCGCCGTTCGAGGAGACCTCGACGAAGCAGTACTCCCCGAACGTGGCGCCGAAGGTGGACGACTCGAACGGGTTCTCGGCGACCAGGAAGTCGGCGCCGGGCCCGTTGCGCAGCGGCTGGGCGAAGCCGAGGGTCAGCGAGCCGCCGATCCCGAGCGAGTGCACCGCGAGGGAACCCATGAAGGTGCCGCCGCCAAGCGGGGCGCCCAGGGCGTTGAGGGGCTGGAACACGCCGCCGCCGGCGTTGCCGCGCGTGTCCACCGCGACGACCGTGGTCGCGTGCACCGACTGTGCGTGCACGGCTGCGGCGAGGATGCACGCAGCGAGCATCGGCAGGGCATGTGCACGGGACGACATGGCGGGGCGCGGTGATAGGTGATGGAACCGCATCCCGCAACCACGCCCGACCGCAGGGCAATGCGCGCACAGTTTCTTGCATGGTGCGCCGAGCCGGGCTAGCGTGCGTCCGTCCGTGCAGGGAAGCCGGTGCGAATCCGGCGCTGTCCCGCAGCTGTGACCGAGGACGAAATCCGCTCGAACCACTGTGACCGTCTCGTCGACGGCCATGGGAAGGTGCGGAGAGTAGGGCGATCCGGAAGTCAGAACATCTGCATGGATGAGGCGTGCCAGCAGGCATGCCTGTTCCCGTCCCCCACCGGTGCGAGAGACACCGAAGGTCGTCGATGTTCGTTTCCTCGGTACGTGGCAGCCTGCGCCACCGCGCGCTCGTTTGCCTGCTGGCCCTCCCGGCACTGGCCCCAGACGCCATGTGCCAGGGCGCAGCCTCCTGCGCCGCCGGCTTCGGCGCCCACACCGCCCTCACCGAGCTCGGCCAGGCTCCGTCCGTGGTCGGCTTCGCCCACGATCCCGCCACCGGCCACCACTACCTCGCGCTCGGCAGCACGCTCTTCCACCGCCCCAACGCGGCCACCTGGAACACCGCATGGACCGCACCGGCTGGCGACGTGCTCGCTGCCGTCTCCAAGCCCGACCCGCAGTCGCCCATCCTCGTGGCGACGCTGACCGGCGGCATCGTCAAGCAGATCGACCCGGCCACCGGGGCCATGGTCACCGTGCAGGGCGTGCCCAACATCTTCGACCTCGCGCCTGCGCCCGGCGGCCTCGTGCTGGCGTCGGCCAACCCCAACTGGCCCGCGCCCGGCGCGAGCAGCGCCGTGTGGCTGCTGGGCCCCGGCATCGCGCCGCGCATGCTCCTGCAGTTGCAGGGTCCCTCGGGCCCGCTGTGCACCGACACCGCAGGCAACCTGTACGTGGCCGAACTGGGCACGGTGGTGCCGCCGCCGCCCGGCACGGTGCGCATCCTGCGCTTCCCTGCGGCAACGTGGCAGGCTGCGGGCGCGAGCGGCGGGATGCTCACTCCCGCGCAGGCCGATGCGATCTCCACCGGCTGGAACGGCGCCTATGACCTCGCCGTCGACGACCTCGGACGCCTCCACGTGACCGACCCGAACTCGACCGTCGTCTCGCGCACGCTGTCCGGCAGCATGGCACGCGACCCGGTGCCGCTCTGCACGCTGGGGCGCCCCGGCCTGCAGCTGCAGTTCGTGCGCGGCGACGCGCTGCCGTTCGCCCCGTGGCTGCACGAAGACCACGCGAGCTCACTCTTCGTGGCGAGCAGCGACTTCAGCTCCGAGTACCGCATCGAACGCATCCACCCTGCGCGACCGCGCGTCGAGGCCCTGCCATCCACCGTGCTGGCCCCCGGCGCGGGTGCGCTGCGCGTGACCGGCGCCCCGCCACAGGCGCTCGCCTTCCTCGCGTTCTCGCTCGCAGCGCCGCGCACCGAGCAACTCGCCGCAGTCGTCGACGGCATGCCGCTCTGGCTCGGCCTCGACGTGCAGGCGCCGCTCGCGGTTTCCGCCCAGCTGACGGATCCAGCCGGTGCTGCGCAACTCGCCGTCTTCCATCCCGGCGGCTTCGCGCTCCAGGTCACCGTGCAGGGTGCCGTGCTGCTGCCGTCCGCAGGCGCCACGAGCACGCCGATTCTCTCCCTCTCGTTGCTGCCCTGAGCGGGCAGTGCTTCCCACCTCGATCCACACCATGAAGAACCCCCTCGTCGCGACCTTGTTCCTCGCCCTGCTGCCAGGCGCACTCCTCGCCCAGAACGGCAACTACACCCCCTACCTCGTGCCGCCCGGATACGGGAGCACTGCCGAGGACCTGCCCGAGACCACCTCTCTGGCGACCAGGCTCGCGGACGACTCCTACGTCGTCTACCGCGGCAGCCAGCTGCTGCGCATCGTGGGGACCCGCGAGCACGTGCTGCTCACGCTCGACACGACGTCGGGCCCCGTGTTCCCGTCCTTCATCGTGCAGGCCGGCCCCAGCGCCGTGGTGTTCGGCGAGAACTCCAACGGCAACGTGTGGTGGGTGCCCACCCGCGGCCGCAGCCAGCCCTACGTGCTCGCCAACATCGTCTTCAACTTCGACGCGATCCTCTGGGACAACGTGACGCTGCTCGTGTCCGCCAAGACCGGCGGCTTCGCCACCCCTGACAACGAGATCGTGGCGCTCAACCTCGCCACCGGTGCGACGCGCGTGATCGGCCAGGTGCCGGGCGCATCGGGTCCGCTGACGCGCGACAGCGCAGGCGGCCTCGTCTACGCAACTGCGCCCCTGACGTTCCCGCCTCCCCCCGGTGCCGTGCAGGTGCTGCGCTGGTTCGAGTCCCAGGTGCTCGCGGCTCTGAACGCAGGTCCCGAAGGAGGTGTCCTCGGCGCCTCGAACGGCCAGCCGCTGGTCCTCGGCCTCGACTCCGCTGGCGACATCGCCATGGACACGGACGGCGACTTCTACTTCGTCGACTACGGCATGAACGAAGTGCGCGTGATCGCCGAGATCGGCAACCGCGGCGCCGCGCCTCAGACCTTCGTGTCGCTGGCCCCGAGCGGTCCCGAGGGCATCACGTTCTTCACCGGCCTGCAGTTCGAAGGCGGCGACAGCCAGACCAACGGCCCGGCGTTCGACCCCTTTGCCCCGCGATCCGGCGGCAAGCTGCTCGTGTTCGCCTCCGACTTCGTCGCCGCGAGCGTGCTGGCCGAGGTCGTGCCGCTCCGCGCTCGCGCCAACGCCACGCGCACGGGCAACCAGCTGCGCATCGCGGTGGACGGTGGCCCTGCCGACGGCCTTGGGTTCGTCGGCCTCGCCTTCGGCACCCCCTGCGCCACCGAACTGGCCGTGCGCACGCCCTTCAGCAACTCGGTGTTGATGCTCAACCCTGCTGTCGCCCAGGGTGCCGCCTGGCACCTCTCTGCCCTGTCCGCCCAAGGGACAGGTTCGGTGCAGGTGGGCCTGCCTGCCGGCCTGCAGTTGCCCGACTGCATCTCCCAGACCGTCGTCGTGCGAACCGCCGACGCGGCCATGGGGACGACCCAGGCCGTGCCCGTGCCGCTCGCCCGCTGAGGGCGCAACGCCCGGGCCCGAGGGTCCGCGCCCGGGCCGTGGTGCACATAGGTTACCGCCCGTGGCGTGGGGCCGATCGGTTGCGCGCGTAGACTCCTTTCGCCACGGATCCGGACAGTTGGTCCCCCACGGGAGCAACCCGGCCAACCGTGCATCGAGAGACCCACATGGCCCAGAAGACCCTAGCTGTTCTCGGCGGACTGCTGCTCACCGCAGTCGCGACCGTGCTGTTCCTGCCCAGTTCCTCGGGAGACGAGAGCCTGGGTGAGTGGAAGCCGGGCGAGGAGGTCGAGGTCACGGTGCAGGATGCGGGCGACCCCGAGGCCGCGCAGACCGAGAACCCGGGCGCCATGGGCCTCGACCGCGAAGCCGTGGCCATGGACACGGCCGGCGATGCCAACGAGCCGCGCACCCAGGTGCTGCTGCGCGGGCGCGTGGTGAACCGCACGGGCGGGCCGGTGGCGGACGCCCAGGTGCAGCTCGACTTCAGCCGCGGCGGGCAGCGCGGCGGCCGTCAGGGCGGCGACCGCCAGCGCCGCATCCCCGAGCCGGTGAAGACCGATGCCGAGGGACGCTTTGCCTTCAAGGGCCAGATGTTCCGCAGCCTGCGCGTCTCGCTTGCCGTGCAGCACCCCGACTACGCGCCGGCACGCCACGACAAGGACCTCGGCGAGGCCGCGGCCGAGATGGACGTGGGCGACCTCAAGGTCCTCGCTGGCGGCACGATCGTCGGCCGCGTGACGGACCTCGCCGGCACCGCGGTGCCCGGCGCCGAACTGCGCCTCAGCGGCGAGAGCCGCGACATCCAGTCGATGCTCGCCATGGTGGCCGGCAACTCCGGGCGCGGCGGTCGCGGCGGCAACACCGAGCCCCAGTACAAGTCCGACAACAACGGCTTCTTCCGCATCCCGCACCTCAACGCGGGCGAGTGGCGCCTCACCGCGCGTGCCACCAAGCACACCGACACACGCTCGCCTGCCATCGTCGTCGAGGACGAGAAGGAGGTCACGATCGAGGACCTCCGCATGGGCCCGGGCTTCGTGCTCACCGGCGTGGTGTCCAACGCGCAGTCGAAGCCGATCCAGGGCGCCGAGGTGACCCTGCGCGAGCGCCGCGGCGGCCGCGACCACCGCACCAACACCGATGCGAAGGGCGCGTTCAGCCTCGACCACCTGCCGGGCAGCGAGCTCGACCTGACGGTGCGCGCCAAGGACATGCTCACCCACGAGCAGCGCGGCATCGACCCCTCCAAGACGCCGGGCCCGCTCTACATCACGCTGCAGGACGGTCTTCGCATCACGGGCATCGCCATGGACGCGCCCACGAGCCAGCCGGTGACGAAGTTCGCCGTGCAGGCGCAGCGCGTGCGCGACCTGCCGCGCCCGGTCGATCCCAACGACCCGCGCTCGCGCATGGAGTCGCTCTTCCGCGACATGCAGGGCCAGATGAACACGCCCGAGGGCCGCACGCAGATGCGCGAGCGCTTCCAGCAGGAGATGGAACGCATGCGCGCCGAGGGCGTCGACATGGGCCAGATGGGCGACATGCGCGGCATGATGGGCGACTTCTTCCGCGGCCAGGGCGGCGGTGACACCGCCAACCAGGGTGGTCGCGGTGGCCGCGGCGGCAACGACGCCGGCGGCAACAACAACGACCAGGGTGGCAGCCGTCGCGGCCGCGGCGGGCAGGCCCAGAACGTCCAGATCGACCTCGGCGCCGGCAACGGCGGCGCGGTCACCCTGAACGTCGACGGCATGGCCCAGGGCATGGAAGCGTTCTTCAACGGCGGCCGCGGCAACCTCGGCAAGCCGGAGGACCACCCCGAGGGCAAGTTCGAACTCACCGGCCTGCAGGAAGGCGTCTACGTGGTCGCCGTGCAGTCGCCCGACCACACGCGGTACCGCTCGGCGGAGATCGAGTTGCGCCAGGGTGGCGCACCCTTCGTCAACGCCAACCTCGAGCGCGGCTTCCACGTCAGCGGCATCGTCAAGGACACCGACGGCAACCCGCTCGCCGGCGCACTCGTCGAACTCCGCACGGTCGACACCAACAACAACGCGATGGCGGGGATGAACTTCGGCAACTTCGGCCAGGAGGCCGAGCGCATGGGCCGCATGATGCGCCGCTTCGCGCCGCAGGGCACGCGCGTGGCCGACGCCCGCACGAGCCCCGACGGCACGTTCACCATCGAACACGCACCGCGCGGCCTCTACCGCCTCAGCGGCTCGCTCGAGGGCTACGACGTCGCCTCGACGGAACCCTTCGAACTCGCCCAGGACCTCGCCGACTCGGCGCTGCTCCTCGGCAAGTTGGGCGTGCTCACCGGCAAGGTGATCGGCTACGTCAAGACCGAGAAGACCGTGAGCGTCGTGGCGGTTCCCACCGGCGAGCAGACCATGCGGTTGCGCGAGAACCAGCCAATCGCGCAGGTGCAGCCCGACGGCACCTACCGCATCGAGAACCTCGCGCCCGGCTCCTATGCAGTGCGCGCCTCGAGCGGGGGCATGGGTGAACTCATGCGCGAGATCGGCCCGCAGATGATGAGCGGCCAGCTTGGCGCCGACGTGGTCGTGCGCGGCGGCGAGCTGGTCGAGTTCGACGTTGCGCTCGCGGACCTGACCAAGGGCACCGTGACCGGCATCGTCACCGACAACGGCGCGCCCGCGCGCGGGATGTTCGTCTCGGTGATGCCCGCGGACACCGGCGGCGGCAACGCGCAGATGTTCCAGCGCATGGCGCGCACCTACGGCGGCCAGACCGATGCCGAGGGCAAGTACACCATCGAGAACGTGCCCGAGGGCAACTACGAGCTGCGCGTGACTGCATCGCGCGGCGGCGGTGGTGGTCGCGGCGGCATGGGCGGCTTCGGCGGCTTTGGCGGCAACCAGTTGCTCAAGCAGTCGATCTTCGTGGCAGCCCGCATCGACAACACCTTCAACGTGGCGGTGACCACCTGCTCGGTCGAAGGCGTGGTCGCCATGCCGGCCGGCGAGGAACCTGCTGCGCTCAGCGGCTCCGTCTCCCTGCTGCCTGGCGCCACCGAGGTGCCTGCCGACTTCAACCCGGGTCGCGGCGGACGCGGCGGCTTCGGCGGGTTCGGCGGCGGTGGTGGTGGCGGCACCAATGCCATCAACGGCCGCATCGAGAACAACAAGTTCAGCTTCGAGGGGATCCCCGCCGGCGCCTACCTGCTCGTGTTGAGCGCCCGCGGCCGCGAGCGCGTCACCCAGCAGGTCGTGTTCGGCAGCGGTCCCAACCGCGTCGAGATCGCTGCCGGCAAGCCGTCTGCGCCCGCCCAGCCCGCCGCGCCCCAGCCGGGCCAAGCGCCGGGCCAGCAGCCCCAGCCCGCGGGCACCGGCGGCGGCCGCTGATCGACGGCATGCCGCGCTGGCGCGGTACGCGCCCGCGGCACACAATCGACTGC
>JBEATZ010000256.1:0-2730 GCA_041161695.1 Planctomycetota bacterium
CGGCACCGACGTGGCGTCGCTCGCGGCGTCCCTGCACGCGCTGTTCCGCGCCGTGCAGCACGGACTCGCGGCCCCGGCATTCAACCTGTGGCTGCACCGCGTCCCCGGGGCCCGCTTCCACTGGCACCTCGAACTGCAGCCGCGCACGGGCCAGATGGCAGGCCTCGAACTCGGCGGCGACATGTACATCAACTCGGTCCCGCCCGCCCAGTCGGCAGCGCGCCTGCGCAGCGGGCTCGGGATCGATCCTGCGGGGACCCGATGAACGACCGGTACGAGCTCACGCAGCTGCAGCGCGATGCCTTCCAGCGGGACGGTTGGGCCCACCTGCCCGGCTTCGTCACCGGCGCCGAACTCGACCAACTCGAGGCCGCCTGCTGGCGGCTGCTGCGGCGCGAGGTGCCGGTCGGAGGCCGCGACTACTGCGACATGTCGGGCGACTACGGCAGGCCCATCGAGCAGTACGAGATCCTGAACGTGATGCTGCCGCGCAGGTACCTGCCGGACCTCGCCGGCAACGTCTACGAACGACGCGCCGCGCACGTGAGTGCGCAGCTCTGGGGCGGGGACATGGAACTCGACTACGACCAGGTGGTGGCCAAGCCGCCGCACAAGCCGGGCGCCGTGTTCCACTGGCACCAGGACCTCGCCTACTGGCCGGACCTGCCCGACACGCGCACGGCCTCGTTCTGGCTCGCACTCGACGACGTGGACCTCGACAACGGCTGCCTGCAGTTCGTGCAGGGTTCGCACCGCGAGCCGCGGCTGCGGCCCCACCTGCCCTTCCACGGGGATCGTGACAAGAGCCACGTGCTGGCGGCGCAGGTGGACACGCAGCGCGACGTGCTGGTGCCCGCGAGGTTGCGCCGCGGCGACGCCACCGTGCACCACGAGCGCGCACTCCACGGCAGCGGCGGCAACGAGAGTTCGCGCTGGCGCCGTGGCTACGTCGTGGCGTTCCGCAGCAGGGCGACCGTCGCGGCCGAGCGGGCCATGGGCTTCACCCACTCCCACAACGACGCGCCGCCGGTGCTGGCTGCGATCGCCGCGAGCGCCCGCGCGAGCACGCGCTGATCAGCGCTTCTCCAGCAGCCTCACGACCTCGCGCAGCGACTCGACGCGAGGCAGGTCGAGGCCGCCCGTTGCGCGATCCCACCGCAGCTCGACGTCGGGCCGCACGCCCTTGCCCTCGATCGCGGCGCTCAGGGCGCCGAGGCGCGCGTGGGGCACCATCAGCATCTCCTCGGGTCCGACCGGCACGAAGCTCGCTGCAAGCAGTGCGCCTGCGGTCCTGCGGCCGACCAGCCTGCCGAGCTTCCTGCGCTGGATCTCGTGGGCCAGGATCTCCTTGGCGCTGCGCGTGTCGCCGTCGACGACCGCGACGAGCGGCATGCCGGTGGCCTGGACCGACAGCTCGATCACCTGCAGGATGCGTGCACACTCGGCAGCGCTGCCGCCGGCTCCGCGCAGGTCCAGCACCAGTCCCTCTGCCTGTGGGTGCCGTGCGAGTGCCTCGGCGAGCAGCTGCGCGGAGTGCATGTGGACCACCATCCAGAGGTGCACGTACAGCACCTTCCTGCCCCCCACCTCCTCGACGCGGATGCTCGCCTCGCTGGCATCCTGCAGGGAGTACTCCCCGGCAGCGACGGTGATCGTCTCCTGCGGGTAGAGGAACGCGCCGCCGGCGCTGCGCGCACGGATCCGGAACGCGAGGTACCCCGCCTCGGGCACCAGCAGCCCGTGCAACGTGCGCCCGCCCATGGCTGCGTCCTGCACCGGCCAGTCGACCACCGTGCTGTTGCCGGGCGACGCACCGTCGACGGTGAGCACCTCGTCGCCCGTGCGGATGCCCTCCTGCGCGGCAGGGCCTCCGTCCAGCACGGCGGCCGCGAACCACCGACCGTCGCGCTGTTCGAGCATCATCCCGAACATCGGGTAGGCATCGCCCACCACGTCCGCCTCCATCCGCTGCCATGCCGTGCGCGAGCACAACATCAGGTGGCTGTGTGGAATGAGCGAGAGGAAGCGGCGCACCGACTCGCGCTGCTGCGCCGCGGTCCGTGCCTCGGCATCGCGCGCGGCATGGTCCTCGGCCAGCCCGGGCAGCACGTACTGCCGGAACTCCGCGTCGCAGTGTTCGGTGGCGAGCGCCTGCACCACGCGCCCGAAGAGCCGGTCGGGTCGCTCCCGACCGCCCTCGGCGGATCCCGCGCTCAGGAGCGCGAGCAGACCCAGTGCCAACCCCAACCTCGACATGCGGGAGCGTACCCCGGATCAGGCGTGCACTTGCTGTGCACCGAGCAAGAGGCCAACATCCGGAGGTGCGCGTCTCGATCCGGGCCATGACCGTGCTGCTGCTCTGGGCGCTCGCGCTCTGGCCCGCGGCCCTCGAACTGCTGCTGCTGGACTCACCGGTCACTGCCGTGGCATGGGACCTCCGCTTGCGCGAGGCGGCGCGCTGGACCGCCGTGGCGCTCGCCGTGGCCGTCGCGGCTGCCGCGCTGCTGCATCCCCCGTTCCTGCCGGGGCTGCGGCTGCAGGGTCAGCGCCTCCGGCTGTCGATGTCCGGCGACCGCACGAGGCTGCGCAACCTGCAGTTCGAACTGCGCCAGCTCGAGACCGCGGCACGGCAGCTGGAGGCCGGGCGGCTCGCGCTCGGCATGGGCGACGCACGCACGGCGCTGCCGCACCTGCTGCGCGCTGTCGAGTTGGACCCCGAACACCTGCCTG
>JBEATZ010000302.1:0-4231 GCA_041161695.1 Planctomycetota bacterium
GTACAGCAGCGTGGCGAGCCTGCGGCGGTAGGAGTCGCAGCGCTCGTCCTCCTCGCCCAGGACCGCGAAGCACAGCAGCATGGCCTTGCGCGGCAGGCCACCGTGGAACGCACGGTCGGCGGCAGCCGCCTCCAGCAACAGGTCCATCGCCGGTTCGACCGCACCGGCGACGAACGCCGCGCGCGCCTCGGCCAGGGCGCGCGCAGCAGGCGGGCCGTTCTCGGGCAGGCTCGCCTCCAGCCATTCACAGCCGGCGAGGATGCGGTTCACGCGGTCGATGAGCGCGTCCTCCTCGGGGAAGCCCGCGAGCACCTCGCGCGCCTCGGCGGCGCGGCCACGCTGCGCGGCGTCCCGCGCGCGCTCGAAGCGCGCCTGCGGGCTGTTGGGATCGACCTTGGGCTGCTCCTTCTCCTCGCCTGCAGGCGCCGCGAGCGGCTCGATGCCGTTGCGGTGCAGGAAGCGACGCAGTTCGGCTTCCGGCAGCGCGCCCTGGAAGGCGTCGGTCGGGCGACCCTGCTCGATGAGCACGCAGAAGGGGATGCCCTGCACCTGGAAGGCGTAGGCGAGGTCCTGTTCGGCCTCGGTGTCGACCTTGCCCAGTGCGAACGCGCCCTGGTACTCCTCGGCCAGCTTCTCGAGCACCGGGCCCAGCGTCTTGCACGGCCCGCACCAGCTCGCCCAGAAGTCGAGCAACACGGGCATCTTCATCGAACGCTCCACCACCGTCTGCTGGAAGGTGGCGGCACTCACATCGAACACGTGCGCAGGGGTCTTCACGGGCGCAACACTAGGGCAGCCTGCGACCCGGTCAAGGTTGCCGAAGGGAGCAGCCGCTGGCGGATCAGCCGCGCAGCAGCCTGCGCACCCAGCGCAGCCAGCGCGGGCGGTGCCGCGGCGTGAAGACGGCATCGAGCTGCCGCGCCACCTCGGCGGGGACGCGCAGCGTCGCGGCGCGGGCCACGGCGTCGAGGTGCTCCACGCGCGAGGCACCGACCACCACGCTCGCGATGCCAGGCTGCGCGAGCGTCCAGGCGAGCGCCAGCACGGCAGGCTCGACACCGAGGCCGCGGGCAAGCGCACCAAGGCGTTCGATGCGGGGATCCGCCCCGGGTTCCGCCCGCGCGAGCCGTCCCTCGGCCAGCGGGCTGTGGACGGTGACGGCGATCCCGAGTTCCGCGCAGGCGGGCAGCAACTCGGCCTCGGCCGAACGGTCGAGCAGGCTGAAGCCAGGCTGTTCCACGCGCGGCCGCTCGGCGCCCGTGGCGCGCGCAAGGACGTGGGCGCGCCGCAGCGCCTGCGGCGACCAGTGCGAGGCCCCCCAGCAGCGCGCCCTGCCGCTGCGCACCACCTCCGTCATGGTCGCCACCACCTGCGCGAGCGGTGTCGCAGGATCCTCCCGGTGGCACGTGAACACGTCCACGAAGTCGGTGCGCAGGCGCCGCAGCGATGCGTCGATCGAGCGCAGCACGTGGTCGCGCCCGAGGCCGCGGCCGCGGCCGCGCACCTCGCCTTCCACCGGCAACCCGACCTTGGTGCCCACCACCAGCGAACGGCGCGGAACCTCGCACAGGAACGTGCCGAACAACCGCTCGGCGCCACCTTCGGCATACACATCCGCGAGGTCGAAGAAGCGGATGCCGTGGGCGTGGGCACGGTGCAGCAGGGCCATGCCGGCGGTTGCGCCCGCACCGTCGGCCACCGTGCGCCAGGTGCCGAAGCCGAGGCGCGTGACCTCGATGTCCGTGCCCGCGACGCGGCGCTGCTCCATGAGTCCGAAGCTAGCGCACGGCGCGGAAGCCGACCAGTTCGACGCGCGGAGCGAGGTAGGGATCGCGCACCGGTTCTTCGCGGCAGAGGTCGGTGGACAGGTACTTCTTGTTGGAGTCGCAGAACACGGTCACCACCGCGGCATCCGAGCCGAGCGACTCAACCACCTGCGCGGCGCCGAGGAAGTTGGCTCCCGAGCTGATGCCCACCGCGAGGCCGAGCTGCCGCGCGAGCGCCTGCGCCATCAGGATGGCGTCGCCGTCCCACACGTCGACGATGTCGTCGAGGTACTCGAGGTCGACCACGGCCGGCACGAACTCGTCGGAGATGCCCTGGATGCGGTGCGTGCCGCTCTTGTGGCCGGTGCGCAGCGTCGGCGAGTTGGCCGGCTCCAGCGGGTGGACGCGCACCTTCGGGAACGCCGCGCGCAGCGCGCGCCCGACGCCCATCACCGTGCCGCCCGTGCCGACGCCGGCCACGAAGGCACCGGGGCGCTGGCCGAAGGCCTCCAGCTGCAGCAGGATCTCGGGCCCGGTGGTGCTTGCATGCGCGCGCACGTTGGCCTGGTTCTCGAACTGTCGCGGCAGGAACACGTCGGACCGCGCGCGCGCCTCGTTCTCCGCCATCTGCACCGAGCCCACGAACCCGCCCTGTGCGTGGCTCACGGGGACCACCTCGGCGCCGAAGCTGCGGATCAGCTGCGCACGCTCGGGGCTCATCCAGTCGGGCATGTAGATCCTCACGGCGTGGCCGAGGGCGCGGCCCAGCGCTGCGAACGCGATGCCGGTGTTGCCGGAGCTGGCCTCGACGATCGTGTCTCCGGGCTTCAGTTGCTCCGTGGCGATCGCCTCCGCGAGGATGTGGCAGGCCATGCGGTCCTTGACCGAGCCGGTCATGTTCATCGACTCGTACTTGGCATAGAGGCGCCGCGGCCGGCCGTCGAAGCGGTAGAGGACCTCCAGCATGGGCGTGTTGCCCACCAGCTGGCGCAGCGCGGCCACCGAACGCGCCTGCGCGGGCGAGGACGTGTGGATCGTCATGCCTTCAGGGTCGCGCGGCCGCGGCATCGTGCCACGGGCCGGTGTACGTACCCGGTGCAGGAGGGGTGCTCAGAACCGCGCCAACAGCGCACGTGCGAGATCGAGCCCCGCCTCGGGCCGGTGCCGGAAGAACAGCGAGGGCTCCACCACCTCCAGTTCGGTGAGCACGCAAGTGCCGTCGTCCTGCCACAGGAAGTCCGTGCGCCCGTACAGCAGCGGCACCCCGCCAGCGGGGCAGGGGCCGTGCGGATCCGACAGCACGGCCACGGCACGGTGTGCGAGGTCCAGTTCGGCCGCCGAGGGCGCGTAGGGCCCGTCGCTGGCGCCATAGTCGTCCTGCACGCGGTAGTCGCCGGGCACCGGCACCTTGCGCACGCAGTGCGAGAGCCTGCCGTCGAAGAACACAGCCGACCACTCGCCCCGTGTTTCCACGCTGCGCAGGTACGGCTGCAGGATCAGGTCCTCGTGCGGCAACAGCCGGTCGACGTGCTGCTGTGCCGTCGCGAGTCCCCCGGCATCGGCGCGGAACCGCAGCGTCTCGCGCGCGGTGGCGCCCACGCACGGCTTGAGGAAGCCTGCCGACCAGCCGCGCGCGCGCACGATCGCGGCGACGTCGGCGCGCATGCCGCGGTCGAGCCACACGGTGGGCGCGATCGGCACGCCATGGCGTTCGAGGTCGCGCAGGTAGTGCTTGTGCACGTTCCACGCCACGACCGGGGCCGGGTTGAACAAGCGCGTCACGTCCGTCACGCGCCGCACCCATGCCATGAACGCAGGCAGCTTGTCCTGGTAGTCCCAGGGCGTGCGCAGCAGCACCGCGTCGTAGCGCGCCCAGTCGACGGCAGGGTCGTCCCACACCGGCCGCTCGAACGGCAGGCCCAGGCCATCGAGCGCCGCATGCAAGTGGCGGTCGTCGACCTCCCAGTCGGGCAGGTTGCTGCGGGTGGCAAGCGCGAGGAGCACGCGCCGATGATGCCGGGCGCACGCAACGGGGCAAGACACCGGCTTGTCCCATGGTCCATACTGTGCACATGGACGTCGGTGAAGGCATGGTGGTGCTGATGCACGGGCAGGCTGGCTACGTGCGCGAGATCCAGCAGGTGCTCCAGGGAGCGTCGATCCGCTCGCGGACCGGGCCGATCCCGGGCTCGGGTTGAAGCCCCAAGGCATGGCTCGCGGTCGCGAGCCAGGATGCAGCCAGGGCGAAGGAGACCTTCGAGCGTCACCTCGACTCGATGCTGGAACGCGAGGGACTGCCCGTGGGCGACTGCGCCGCGGACTTCGACGCCGAGCAGACCAGCTGCCCGGCCTGCAGCGCGTCTTTCGCCACCGCCGGCCGCGACCGGTGCCCCGACTGCGGGTTGCGGTTCCGCTGAGCGTCAGCGCCTGCGCGCGACCAGGCGCCGAACCACCTCGTCGGCAGC
>JBEATZ010000306.1:0-3499 GCA_041161695.1 Planctomycetota bacterium
GTTGAGGCCCACGAGGTCGGCGACATCGGCAGCAGGCCGCGCACGCGCTACGTCGCCGACCTCGTGGGCCTCAACTTCCTGCGCGGTACCGTGCACGACAGCCTGATGGCGGTCGAGGGCGGCGGCCAGCTGGTGGTGGCCAGCTCCGTCGAAGGACCGGCCTTGGCCACCGTGCACCCGCGCGCCCTCTCGTTGTTCCGCGAGCGGCCCAGCGGCTCGCCCCGCAACGTCTGGCAGACCGTCGTGGAGGGCGTCGAGCCGGCGCTCGCGGGCCGTCGCGTGCAACTCGGCGGCCCGGTGCCGCTGGTGGCGGAGGTCACGCAGGCCGCGGTCGACGAACTCGGCTTGCGCGCGGGCGCCACGGTGTGGGTGGCGCTCAAGGCCACCGAGGTCGGCGTGCTGCCTGCGTGAGGCGCCCGCTCAGCCGGCGGCGATGCCCACCTGCAGGCGGCCTTCCACCTCGCGCACCGGGTAGGTGCGCACGTTCCAGTCCTTGCCCACGTCGCAGGCGCCCGTGCGCAGGTCGAACTGCCAGCAGTGCAGGTAGCACACGGCCTTGCCGTCGATCACGCTGCCGTCGCACAGGGGCGCGCCCGCGTGGGGGCACGCATTGTCGATGGCCAGCCACTCGTCCCGGTCGCGGAAGACGGCGATCCAGCGGTCGCCGATGCGGACGGGGGCGCCGGGCGTGAGCTTGAGTCCGGATGCCTCGCCAATGTCGTGCCAGTTCATGCGTCGTGCCAGTTCATGCCGTGACCGTTCCTGCCGTTGCCGCTCCTGCGGTGGCCGGGGATGCGACCTTGCGGAAGGCGTAGTGACGGATCACGCGGCCTTCCTCGATGTACTTGCGCTCGAAGTTGGTGGGCCCGAAGGCATGCCCCGGACCCAGCTGGTGGATCCGATGCTCCTCGGCCTCGTCCCGCTCGAACCATGGTGCGTTGCCGACCACCCGGCACACCTGGCCGGCGTAGGCGGCATTGTCGGTGGCCACGTAGAGGAAGCCGCCGTCGCGCAGCACGCGCGCGACCTTGGCTGGCACGTCGTCGGTGAAGAAGCGCCTGCCCTTGTGCCTGCGCTTCGGCCACGGGTCGGGGAAGTAGACGTGCAAGGCGGCGAGGTCGCCGGCCTCGACGCGGTCCTCGAGGAACAGCTTGCCGTTGTCGACGAGCAGCAGGCCGTTGGTGCGGCCCGTCTTGCGGAGCCGGTCCGCGGCGAACTCGGCATAGGCAGGAGCCGCCTCGATGCCGAGCAGGAAGGTGTGCGGCTTGGCTTCCGTGGCGGCCACGAGGAACGCGCCCTTGCCCGAACCGATCTCGATCTCCACGTCGCGCACGCCTGCCGGCACGAGGTCGCGCAGGTGGGGCGGGTTGGCGCCGCCGTGCACGATGAAGGATCCTGGATCGACCTCGGTGGGGTTCACCCGCTGGCGGAACGCCAGCTTGCCGCCCTGGTGCATGCGCGGGTTGAAGGGCCTGCGGCCCTCATCGTGCGGCGCTTCGTCGTCCTCGGTCATCGGCGCGAGCGTAGCGAGCTGCGTGCGCGGCTCCAGTGACTCAGCCGAACATGGCGAGCCACTCGGACTCGCTCTTCGGCACGAACACCGAGTTCTGGCGCCGGGTCTCGCCGAGGCTCGCGCTCCCGCGCGGGTCGTAGAGGTGGCCCGG
The DNA here is from genome assembly GCA_041161695.1 of Planctomycetota bacterium. Lineage (GTDB taxonomy): Bacteria > Planctomycetota > UBA1135 > UBA1135 > UBA2386 > JBEATZ01. The sequence continues at coordinate 1,665 of JBEATZ010000306.1, forward strand.
GTACAGCACGGCGGTGTCCGGCACCTTGGCCAGCTTCTGGGTGAGGGAGAGGTACAGCTGGCGGGGGTCGCCGCCCGGCAGGTCGGTGCGGCCGCAGCCCTGCAGGAACAGGGTGTCGCCCGACACGAGGCGGTTGGCGACGAGGAAGCACTGGCTGCCCGGCGTGTGGCCGGGCGTGTGGATCAGCTGGATCGGCACGGCACCCACGTCGACCACATCGCCGCTCTCGTGCAGCACGAGGTCGCCGTCGGAGCACCCGGTCATGCGCTTCACCCACGGAGCCTCCTGCTTCTGCACGTGCACCTTCACCGGGCGCAGTTCGAGCAGTTCCTTCACACCCTCGAGGTCGTGGCCGAACAGGTCGCCGCCCACGTGGTCCGGGTGGTAGTGGGTGGCGAGCGCCCCGGTCAGCGACATGCCGTCGCGCTCGGCGAGCTCGACGAGTTCGCGCACGGCATAGGCGGGGTCGACGGCCACGCACTGGCCCGTGAGCCGGTCGCCGATGAGGTACACGAAGTTGACCATCTGCGAGGCGATGGGATCGCCCTTGGCGAAGTCCCGTCCGGCCAGCAGCTGGCGGAAGTACAGGCGCGACTCGAGTTCCGATGCAGGTGCGTTCGTGCTCACGCCCACAGGATGGGACAAGGGCGCGGCCCGTGCACGCGGCTTTCCGGCAAGCTCACCCCGGAGAAATCGTGGGGATTCCGTCCCGGGATCGGTGACAATGGGGCGCCATGGGCGCACCTGGGACGGCCCCGCCACGGCGGCGGGGGGTTCGGCGCATCCTCGCCGCACTGGTGGGGGTGGCGTTGTCGCTGGTCCTGGTCGAACTCGCCTGCCTGCTCGCCGTCGAGGGCCAATGGCTCTCCGCGCGCGTGCCTTCCTACTCCGTTGCGGGTTCGCGCAACACCTTCTGGGGGGACGTCAGCCCCGAGTTCGGGGCCTGGCACGCGCCCAACGCGGCCTACCGCCACCAGAAGGCCTGTTTCGACGTCACCTACCGCAGCAACTCCTACGGTGCCCGCGATGCGGAGCGTCCGCGCGAGAGCGACATGCCGCGGGTCGCGGTGCTCGGCGACTCGTTCATGGAGGGATACGGCGTCGAGGAGTCCGAGCGGCTGTCCAACGTGCTCGAGCAGCGCCTCGCCGTCCCGTTCCTCAACTTCGGGACGAGTGGCAATGCCGGTTCGACCCATGCGTACGCGCTCTACCGGTCGCTCGTGCAGGGGTTCGAGCACGATGCGGTCCTCTGTGCCATCCTGCCGGAGAACGACTTCGACGACGACCAGCCGCAGCAGGGACGCTACCTGCCGTACTGGGCAGGGGTGGCGCCAGACTTCGAGCTGAGGTTCCCGATCCCCGCGGTGAGCGCATCCTCCTGGGCGCGCGTCGAGGCGCATGCGGGATTCGACCTCGGTGCCACGCTGCGCGACTTCACCTACACCCAGAACGTGGTCGACCTGCTGTACTCGGCCTTCAAGCAGCAGCGCATGCGGGACCGGATCGACGGCGACCTCGGTCCGGCGCCGAGCAGGTTCCACCGGTTCTCGGTCGCGGAGTTCGAGCGTCTGCGCCACTCCCACGAGCGCATTGCACGACTTGCCGCGCCACGTCAGGTGGTGCTCTTCACCATCCCGCGCCCGGTCGACTTCGCCGTGCACCTCGAGACGGGCCGCAGCCCGCTCGACGACGCGCTGCAGGCCTGGGCCGCGACCATGCCCAACGTGACGTTCGTGCCGCTGCTGGGCGAAATGCTGCGCGCAAGCAGCGGTGACCCGGCTCGCCACTTCCTGCGCTGCGACGCCCACTGGTCTGCAGCGGGCCACCGTGCGGCA
>JBEATZ010000315.1:0-3060 GCA_041161695.1 Planctomycetota bacterium
CTCGACGGTGCGCCCGTTGCAGCAGGCGAGTCGCTCTGGTACCTGACCGACGACGGGGTCGTCCACGGCATCGACTTCCCTGCGGCTGCAGCGCCGCGGCAGCGCTCGTTCGCCCTCGGCAGCACGGCCGCCAGCGGCCTCGCCAGCGCGGCAGGTCGGCTGTTCGTGGTCGACGGCTCCCATCGCCTCCTCTGCCACGACGCACGCACCGGCAACAGGCTCTGGTCGCTGGCCCTGGAGTCGGAACCATCCGGGGTCCCTGTTTCCGACGGCAAGGTCGTCTGGGTCGGGACCCACGACGGCCGGGTCCGCGGCATCGACATCCTCGACGGCTCCCAGGTCGCGTCCTGGCGAGACGCCTCGGCGCCGCTCACGAGCCTCCGTCTCGCCGGCGGTCGCGTGATCTTCGCCTGCTCTGACGGCAACCTGCGGGCCCACGCCGCTGACGGTCGCCAGGCATGGAGCAGGCCGTTGGGACGCAACCTCTCGGATGGCGAACTCGCCGTCGCCGGCAGCGCCATCGTCGTGCGGACCGGCTCGCGTGAGCTCGCTTCCCACGACGCGGCCACGGGCGAACTGGTTGCCGGCATCACGACCGACGGCGACATCTCCGGTTCGCTCGCGACGTTCGGCAAGAGGGTCTGCCTGGTGGTACGCGTGGCCGAGGAGAACGGCCGCCGCGTCGTCGACACGCTCCGTGCGCTCGACACGACCACCCTCGTGGCGCAGTGGGAAGCCCGTCTTCCCGCCGCCGTCTCCGGTCCCCTGTCGGAGGCCCTCGGTGGCCTCCACGTTCCCCTGGCGGACGGGCAGTTGCTCGTCTTCCGCGACTGAGAGGCGAAGGGAACACCGTGCAACTCATCCAGCGCATGCGGATCTGGAAGGAGCTCAAGCGGCTCGAGCAACGAGTCCGCGAGGAGCCCTCGCCCACGTCCTTCGTCGACCTCGCCCAGGTGCACATCAACCTCGGTGAGTGCGACAAGGCCGTCGAGGTCGCCGAAGAGGGTCTTGCCCTCTTCCCGCAGTCCGTCGAACTCCAGCAACTGCGGCGGTTCGCCCACCGTTCCCTGCTCCGCAACCGCATCCACGAACTGCGCGAGCGGATCGCCTTCGGACCCAACGAGCGGCTCCACAACGAACTCGCGATGATCCTGCTCGAACTCGGCGACTTCGCCGAGGCGCGCCAGGTGTGCGAGGACTGCCTGCGCCGGTTCCCCGAGGACCCGGCTGCACGCCTCGCGCTCGCACAGGCGCTGCTGGGCAACTACTACCGCGACCTCGCCTCCAGCGAGGGAGCCGAGGCCATCCGCTGCCTCAGCCAGGTCCTGACCCGCGAGCCCGACAGCCTGCAGGCCCGGCGCCTGCTCGCCGAACTGCTCTGCCGTCTCGGCGCGCCCCATGCAGCCCGCCCGCACCTCGAGAGACTCGTGGATGCAGGCGAGGAAGTGGCGGAGTTGCAGCAGATGGCGGGCGAGGCCGATCCCGATGGCTGCGCGGAGGACGTGGACCGCCTGCTTGCGGCCGTCGAGTCCGGCGAGATCTCCCTGCAGCAGCCACGCGCACGGCGCAAGCCGCTCGGCAACGACGAGGGCCTGGGCCAGATCCGCGATGCGCTGGCTCGCATGGTCGATTCAGGCAGCGTCACCAAGGCTGCCTACATCCGCGGGAGCAAGGCGATTGCGCGCGGTGCCATCCGCGACGGCAAGGATCCCTTCCTGCGCATCGTCCGATCGCTCGCGAAATCCGGTCAGCGCTTCGCGCGTCGCCTCGACATCGGCAACTTCAGCAAGGCCGTGCTCGAGGGGCCGTTCGGCACCATCTGCATCTGCAGCTACGGTGAGGTGGTGGCCGCGATCGAGTGCACCCTTGGCAGCGACGTGGACGCCCTGCTCGGCCAGTTGCAGGAACTCGTGGCGTCGTCGCTGCTGCAGCGAGGAGGGGGACAGTGAACCGCATGCAGGACACGATGGCCGTGCTCCGCGAGCTCGGCGGTGTGCGCGGCTGTGCCGTGATCACCCTCGACGGCCTGATCGTCGCCAAGTCGCTCGATGCATCCTTCCGCCAGGATGCGGTGGCAGCACTCGCATCCTTCCTGATGCAGAACACCGAGCGCACCCTCCACGAGAACGGCATGGAGCCGCTCACGATGCTGGTGCTGCAGGCCAACTACGGCAAGGCCGTCTTCGTGCGCCTCGACAACTCCTACCTGGTCGTGCTGATGGACCAGTTCACGGACGTCCGGTCCTGCCGCGAGGACATCGATGCGGCGGCAGCCCACCTGCGGCGCCTGTCGCAGATCGCCTGATCGCCCGGGACGGCTCCTGGCGGGACAGATCGGCGCAGGACTCAAGCCACGGGGGCCTTCCTGCCGATCACCGCAAGGATGTCCGTGCGGTTTCCCCGCCGCGTCGGCACGCAGGAGCCTGAGCAACCATGGTCCAGATCAACTTCGCGCTGAAGGAAGTCAACTGCAAGGTCGTCTACTACGGCCCGGGCATGAGTGGCAAGACCACCAACCTCGAGATCGTCCACCAGAAGGCGCCCGAGGAGAACAAGGGCGAGCTGACGTCCATCTCCACGGACGGTGACCGCACGCTGTTCTTCGACTTCATGCCGCTCGACCTCGGCACGGTTGCCGGGATGCGCACGAAGTTCCAGCTCTACACGGTTCCGGGGCAGGTCTACTACAACTCGACCCGCAAGCTCGTGCTGCAGGGGGTCGACGGCGTGATCTTCATCGCGGACTCCGATCCCGAGAAGATGCGCGAGAACCTCGAGAGCTACGAGAACCTCAAGGAGAACCTGGCCGAGTACGGCAAGGACATCCGCGAGCTGCCGCACGTCATCCAGTACAACAAGCGCGACCTGCCGAACGCCCTGTCCGTCGCCGAGATGGATGCGACGCTGAACAAGTTCGGCGTGCCCACCTTCGAGGCAGTCGCCGCGGAGGGACGCGGCGTGTTCCCGACGCTCAAGACGCTCGCGGGAATGGTCCTCGAGAGCATCGAGCGCATGGACAGCCGCAAGCGGCCCGCTGCCCAGGCGAAGCCTGCTGCCGCG
>JBEATZ010000323.1:0-3725 GCA_041161695.1 Planctomycetota bacterium
AATCGGCGGAGTTCGAGGCCGAACTGCGCGAGAGGGCAGCAGGCCTGCCCGTCACCTTCCACGGCGCGTTCACGCCAGCGCAGCTGCGTGCCCTCGCTCCGCACGTGGGCGTGTTCCCCAGCACCTGCATGGAGACGTGGGGCATCGTGCTCGACGAGTGCGCAGAGCTGGGCCTGCCTGCCGTGGTGAGCAACCTCGGCGCGCTGCCGGGTCGCGTCGAGCCTCGCGGCGCCAATGCATGGGGCCTCGTGAGCGAAGGCGGCAACGCCAGTTCGCTCGCACACCAGCTGCGCCGCATGGTGAGCGAAGCGGGCCTGTGGGAACGGCTGCAGCAAGCGGTGCCTGCCGCGACCTTCGGCCTGGACCACCATGTCGAGGCGCTGCAGGGCGTCTACCACCGCGCCAACCTCGCAGGGCCCATGGGCTTCGCCCCGCCCGTGCCCCTCGCGGAGCGGCTGCGCTTCCTGCGCGTGCAGCAGGACAGCGCCCACACCAGGCTGCTGCCGCCCGGCGGACCGCGCTGAAGCCTGGACTGCAGCCACGGTCCTGCGGCTCCTGCCCGTCCCGGTGGTTCCCGGATCCTGCCGTCGGGTACGTTCCGCACACGGCCAACGTGCCGTCCACGAGCCAAGCAGCCCCTGACGGTCCCTCGCCATGCGTCGACTGATCCTCTTCTCGCTCGTCCTCACCTGCCTGTTGGCGGTGATTCCCGTCTTCGTGGGCAAAACTGCAGACTGGACGGGGGAGTGGGACACCAGCTGGGGCGGTGGTGGCGGCCGCATCATCCTGCAGCAGGAGGGCGACTCGGTGACGGGGGAGTTCCCGCTCCTCAACTCGCGCATCGAAGGCAAGGTCCTCCGTGACCGTGTCGAAGGGCGCAGGATCGAGGGCGGGAAGGCCTACTCGTTCGTGTTCCTGGCAGGGGTCCACGGGAGATCCTTCCATGGTCGTGACGAAGAGCTGGGTTGGTGGACGGGCACGCGCGTTGCTTCGGCGGGCGCCGCGGAGAAGCCAGGCCTTGCCACGCCGCGCGCCGCATTCGTGAGCTTCGTGTCCTGTGCCACCCAGGCTCGATGCGGGCTCGAGGACCATTGGGCGCGCGCTGCGCACTCGGTCGAGTTCGACCCCCAGACTGCTGCCCTGCCCCGCGCAGAACAGCTACGGCACCTGCAGGAGTTCTTCGACCTCGTCGACCTGACGACCTTTCGCATCTGGGAACTCGCGATGGATGCGCCATCCGACGACCTCACGATCGAGCTGAAGCAATCGCGCTCGGGCGCCGTGCTGCCGCTGAAGCTGCATCGCAATGCTGCGGGCGAGTGGCGCATCGTCGTGCCGAACGCGTCCGAGCTGGCGGCCCTGCGGAAGTCGCTTCTCGCCGGGTACGGTGACAAGCCCCCGACCGCGCAGTCGTACAAGCACCTGCATTCCCCTCGCGACGCGATGCGCGCATTCCTCGAGGGCATGGCCGACTGGAACGGTCGCGGCAAGGAACTCGCGCTCTCGGCCATGGACCTCACGGAGATTCCGGAGGCGATCCGCGAACAAGACGGCCAGCTTGCCGCAGCCTATCTCTGTCGGGCCCTGTACCAGATCGGCTTCACAGGCTTGCAGTCCATCCCGAATGATCCGGCAATCCGCGACCCGTTCGTGTTCTTCGAACATGCAGCAGGTTCGATTGTCCTCGCACCGAACGGGCCCGGAGCCGATGCGCCCTGGCAGTTCACCGCCGGCACGCTCTGGTCGATTGCGATGGTCTACTGCGAGACGGCATCCCTCGAGCCCGCCGTCGGGCCGTCACCGGGGCTGATCCCCCCGAGGACCTCCTTCGCGCTTCGTGAGCTCGTGGTCGCGTACGCGCCGCTGCTCCTGTACCGCCTGTTCCCCCTCGAGTTCTGGCAGGTGATCGCCCTCCTGATCGCCATCCCATCCTCCATCTTCGTGTCTCGCCAGGTGGCACGCGTGCTGGGCAAGATGGCCGAGCGGTCCACGGCCTCGATCGCGCCCCTGCCGTCCTGGTTCGTGACGGCAACCACGGTGGCGCTCGCGGTCTTCCTCCTGTTCATCCTCGATGTTCCCGGGCACTTGGGGATCCGGGAGGGCGCCCGCAAGTTCTCCGCGCCGCTCGCCGGCCTGTTGTTCAGCATCTCCCTCGCCGCGCTCGCATGGCACCTGGTGACGATCCTCTGCCTCGTACTCATGCGAGTTGCCCGGCGCTCGAAATCCGCCGTGGACGACCTTGCCGTGAACCTCCTGCACGGCAGTCTCCGCGCGGGAATCATCGCCGGATGCGTGTTCGCCATGGCGTACTGGTGCTCGATCCCGGCGACAAACGTGCTGGCAGGCATCGGCATCGGTGGCCTCGGTGTCGCGTTCGCATCCCGCGAGACCATCGCGCACTTCTTCGGCGCCGGCGTGTTGGTTGCCGACCGTCCGTTCCGTGCAGGCGACTGGATCCAGAGCTCGCTGGCGTCCGGTTTCGTGGAAAGCGTGGGCATCCGCTCGACCCGCGTGCGCACCGCAGAGAACTCCATCGTCATCGTGCCGAACGGGTCGCTTGCGGCAGCGACCATCGTGAACCTCGGCACGCAGCGTCCGCGAACGTTCAGCCTGCAGATCCTCGTCATGCAGGGCGCGAACCTCGAGAAGGTCGAGCGCTTCGTCGAGAAACTGCGCGGGCGCATCGACGCGAACCCCGCTTTCCATCCCGGACGCACCACCATTGGCGTCTCCGGAATCGCGACCAACGGCATCCAGATCCAGTGCTCGGCAGTCCTCGCCGTGGCGTCTGACCAGGCCGAGGCCGCTGCGCGGCATGAGTTCCTGGTGGAAGTCATGGACGTCGCGGACAAGGAGGGCATCGGTCTCGGCCCGCAGCTCGCGCCGAAGGCAGCCGAACCTCCCGCGCCGGCACCCAAGCCCTGAGCGGCACACGAACGACAGACCACCTCCCACACGCAGTGCATCCATGTCCAGAAGAGCCCGTCCCAGCCACACTTCCTCCCGCAACCTCGTCGCCACTGCATTCCTCATGGCGGCGCTTGCGGTCACGTCCGGTTGCCAGGTCGCGAACCAGTCGTTGCGCGCCGACTTCATCGACTTCAATGCGATCCTTCAGGGCAACCAGACGCAGCAGATGCTGCTCAACCTCGTCCGCATGCGCTACCGCGAGACGCCGCTGTTCCTGCAGGCTGGCTCGCTGACAGCTTCGTACGAAAGCTCGTTCTCGGCCGACACGACGGCCACGATCCCCGATGCCGACCTTGCATCGCTCGACATCGGCGGCGGCTACAGGTTCTCCTCGAAGCCGACCATTTCCTACACGCCCGTGGAGGGCAAGGAATACGTCCAGCAGTTCATGGCCGAGATCACGCCGCAGACCTTTGCGATGCTCGTCCGCGCGGGCTGGCCGATCACGAAGCTCGGCGACCTGCTGGTGGCTTCCATCACACTGGAGTCCGGCGAGCGGCTGCTCGGCCGCCCGAGCGCCGCGTCGCACCCGAGGTTCCGCGAGTTCTTCCAGGGCCTCCAGGAGGCGGAGGATCGCGACGAGCTCTCCCTCGTTGGCCGTAAGGATGGTGGGTTCGACGTGCGCGCGGGTGTGCAGTCCATCGGCGTGGAGCGGTTCCAGCTCCGTTCGCTCTTCTCGGTGAGGTTCAACGCCTCGAAGGACGTGCAGGTTCCCGCGGAACGTGCCAACTGGGCGAAGTCCACCTCCGGCGGCA